>JAWOFA010000099.1:0-6092 GCA_046482505.1 Desulfuromonadaceae bacterium
CTAATCCGCTGCGCACGCCGCCATGCACGGAAATCATTGCTACTCATCAGCCTCATCATACTGGTGCTTGATGTTGCGTTTGTAGCCCTGAACTACCACTCATCAAAAAACGCCCTCCTGAATACCCTCTCCAAACGTGCCCTCGATCACCAGAACGAGTTCGGCATCATGCTGGAGATGACCTACACCAATATGATGCAGATGGCTCAGTTCATCAGCAATGACCAAGAGCTGAACCAGCTTTTTTTACAGGGTAAAAAGGCTGTAGAAGAGAGTGAAACCCTCACTGGTGGAGTTGAAGCGCAACATGCACGCCAACAGCTGCTGAAACAGGTAAAACCGGCTTGGGACCAACTTACTGACGAATTCAACGTACGCCAGCTTCACTATCATCTGGGCCCCGGAAGTCTGAGTTTCTTACGTGTTCACACGCCGGAAAAATACGGAGATCGGATGGATGATCTGCGCCACACGATTGTCGACACCAATGCGGAGAAAACCCCACGCACCGGATTTGAAACCGGGCGCATCTACGGTGGATTGCGTGCGGTTACCCCCATCTGGGCCGCAGATCCCGCCAGTGGCAAAGATACCTACGTGGGAGCGCTGGAGGTGGGAACCTCCTTTGACCTCATACTCCCCATGTTTGCCGATTTCTACAGTGTTGATACTGCAGTGCTCCTCACCAATGAGCATATTGAAACACGTATGTGGCCGGAATTTATAGATAAGTTTTTTGGCGACAACCCCGATATGCAATACTACCTCGAATCAGCTTCAAGCCCGGAAACCAGGCGCAACATTACCCGGGTACTGCAACAGATCGGCGTCACCCCGGGGTTTACCACCCTGAACGCCCAACTCTTAGAACTCGACAACAGGCACATCTCTGCCTACTATTTCCCCCTGCGCGACTACAAAGGAGAACAAAACCCCGATCTGCCCCCGGCGGGATTTGTCCTTATGTGGGAAGATGTCACTGCCCTAGTGGAGGAACTCCACGCCTCGGTGTGGGCCAACATCGCATATGCGGTCATCGGCTTTATTCTGATTGAGATCATCCTGGTGTGGACCTTCAATCGCGAACTGCGCCTTGTAGTCGCTGAGCGTGAAGCAACCCGCGACGGCCTCACCGGACTCTATAACCGGCGCTATTTCGATAAGGCACTGCATAGCGAACTTACTACTGCGGTTCGTTCCGGACGGAAAGTCTCCATACTTGTGTGCGATATCGATCAGTTTAAACCATACAACGACCATTACGGGCATCAACAGGGTGATGCTTGCCTGCAACAGATTAGCGTCTGCCTGAAAAGCAACTTGAGCCGACATATTGACTGGATAGCACGCTATGGTGGAGAGGAATTTGTGGTAGTACTCCCCGATACCGACCTTGCCGGGGCCATCCATGTTGGCGAACGTCTGCGCCAGGCGGTAATGGAACTGGCAATCCCCCATGCATACTCAGAGGTAGCTCCCGTAGTAACATTAAGCATCGGGGTGGCATCCAGTGCCGAGACTGCAGATCCCAGGGGATTGTTTGAATGCGCAGATAAAAAATTGTACCGTGCCAAAAAAAGCGGTAGAAACCGAATTGAAGGTTAGACTTAAGCCCCACAGCTCTTTAAAAAGGATTACACCTGATGCTTAACACCCTGATAAGAAACACCCCGACAGGAAACAATATACTTGTAATCTTTTTTGTGTGCATATGCTCTGGATTCATTTGCACTGCCCCAGTGACACTTTCCCCGGCCTACGCCGATGAAGCACCCGCCGATGTAAGAGCTTCTGAATCAGATTCTTTTACGCGCTGGCTGGCAGCGCTGCGCCGCGATGCACAGGACAAAGGGATATCCGAATCCACTCTGAATGCCGCATTAAAACCGGTTGAAGCCCCAACTAAACGCATCATCGAACTCGACCGTAATCAGCCCGAGCAAAAACTCTCTCTTGCTACCTACATGGAGCAGCGTCTGACCCCGGAACGGATTGCGCGGGGCAAAGCCATGCTTGAGCGGCATGCTCCTTTGCTGGAAAAAATCAAACACCAGTTCGGGGTGCCGCCGCGGTTTATTGTGGCACTGTGGGGGCTGGAGACCAGCTACGGCGGCTACACCGGGGGTTTTTACGTTATCCAGGCCCTTGCGACCCTCGCGTATGACGAGCGCCGCAGCGCTTACTTCCGCGACGAATTACTCCAGGCGCTGGAGATTATTGACGCCGGGCACATCGAAGCAGACAAGATGCAGGGTTCCTGGGCCGGAGCCATGGGGCAGTGCCAGTTCATGCCCTCCTCCTTCAGTAATCAAGCCATGGATGGAGATGGTGACGGAGTGATCGATATCTGGAACTCCATCCCCGATGTGCTCACCTCTGCGGCCAACTATCTCAACAAGGCCGGATGGGAGACGGGCTACACCTGGGGGCGTAAGGTTCAGGTGCCGGATAGTCTCGATAAGTCCCTATTGGGGCTGGATACGCGTATGCCTCTGCAGAAGTGGACAAATCACGGGGTGAAACGAGCTAATGGCGCCCCCCTGCCTGAAGTGGATATTGAAGCCTCCCTGCTCCGCCCGGATGGCCCTGATGGTGATGCGTGGCTGGTGTACCACAACTTCAGGGTTATTCTGAAGTGGAACCGCTCCAACGCCTTTGGGATTGCGGTCGGCTCCCTGGCCGATGCGCTGCGGAATTGATGGCGTCGCAAAAACTCACCAACTGCGGCGTTGCTGTAATTGTCTCACTGCTTCGACGTACGTAAGTACGTCTCATTGCTCGACAATTACGCGCCTTGCATTTGGCGCTTTTTGCTTAGCCATCTAATTTGATATTTTTTGCGAAAGTATCCGGATTGATTTTACTTCTAAATAGCGTAACTTTACAGTAAGGGCTTGTGGCAACCATTCCAAGGGACACGACTGTTTGAGATCGGGGCCGTCCATGGCCGTTCGACTGTCGCCGTCCATGGCGACAGACGCCCTTTCCATGGGCGCCACAAGCCCCGACCGGTAACGGGTGTTGAATAACCCCAAATTAATTAGATTGACTTCCCCGCAGGACACTGCTAGTCTGCAACATTCTTTGGTGCCCATCGGTCGGCACCGTCCGTGTTTTTGGTAGATTTCCTCAAGATATCCCCCCTGACACAAATCAATAGGATTCCCAACCTAACAGACCGTTGCGGTGCGCCAAGCACCGGATGGGCGGAATCCAATCCGGAGTATATAGTTACATGAAGTTTGACACCCTCGGCCTCCAGGCCGAACTGTTGCGCGCTGTTGCCGAAATGGGCTACAGCAACCCCACCCCTATTCAACAAAAAGCTATCCCCGCAGTACTCGAAGGTGGCGACATCCTTGCCGGCGCCCAGACCGGAACCGGCAAAACCGCTGGTTTCACCCTGCCGCTGTTACAACGCCTTCATACAAGTACAAAACCCCAGGGTAAACGCCCGGTACGCGCCCTTATCCTTACCCCGACACGTGAGCTCGCAGCTCAGATCGGCGAAAGTGTCACCAATTACGGGCGCTATATGCCCCTAAGTTCGAGTGTGATCTTCGGCGGGGTTAACATCCGCCCGCAGATCAACACCCTGCGTAAAGGGGTTGATATTGTGGTTGCCACCCCGGGGCGCCTCCTCGATCACGTGAGCCAGAAGACCCTTGATCTGTCTCAGGTCGAAATCGTGGTCCTCGATGAAGCGGACCGCATGCTGGATATGGGTTTTATCCACGATATCCGCAAGATCCTGGCGCTGTTACCCAAAAAACGCCAGAGCCTGCTTTTTTCGGCTACCTTTTCCAATGAAATAAAGGCCCTAGCCGACAAATTGCTGCATAAGCCCACCATGATTGAGGCGGAGCAGCGCAATACAGCGGCGCCCCAGGTGAGCCAGACTGTATATCCCATCGACAAGGGGAGAAAGCGTGAACTGCTCTCCCACCTGATCGGGTCGCACAACTGGCAGCAGGTCCTGGTTTTTGCCCGCACCAAGCACGGCTCCAACCGTCTGGCGCAGCAACTGGAAAGGGACGGCATCCGCTCTACTGCAATCCACGGTAATAAAAGCCAGGGCGCACGCACCAAAGCACTCGCCGATTTTAAATCAGGCAAGGCACGGGTGCTTGTGGCTACTGATATTGCCGCCCGCGGCCTGGATATCGAGCAGCTGCCGTTCGTAGTCAACTACGATCTCCCCAATGTTCCGGAAGACTATGTGCACCGCATCGGGCGCACCGGTCGTGCCGGGTACACCGGGCAGGCGATTTCGCTGGTAGGACGTGATGAAACAAGCCAGTTGCGCGCTATCGAAAAGCTGCTGCAGAAGAAAATTGCTACTGAACATGTGCCCGGATATGAGCGCACCAGCAGCGAAAGCAGCGCCGCTCCGAGATCAGGAAACAATGGTAAAAACAGAAACCAGAGCCGGGATAAAAATGCACGCCAGAACGACAATAGTTCGGGTGCGCGTAAGCAGAACACCCGCAATGGATCACGGGGCAACCCGAGTTCAGGGCGCAACCAGAGTCGGCGTGCAAGTGCTTAAACGCGCTGCCACAGCGGCTTAGATTCTGCAACATAAAGCAATACAAAAAGGCGGCACCAGCTTCGTTAAAACGAGGTTGGTGCCGCCTTTTTGTAGACTTCAGCACCCACGGGCACGGTATGCAGTGCCCCACTCTAGGCTAACTATTCCCCTCTTTCAAATTGCGGCACTGCTCCAGCACTTCATCCACGGCGGGGATATCCCGCATAGATGAGCCGGTATATTTCCAGCGCACCACTCCGGCATTGTCGATCAGCACCTGCATGGGCATCCGCCCCAGACGCAGCAAGCGCTTCGGCTGGGCGTACAATTTGAGGATCTGCTCCTCCGGATCCGGGATCCCGACAAAGGGCAGATCTTCAGCATCGAGTTCCGCTTTGCGCCAATACGAACCAAAGCTCTCCTTTCCTTCGGGACCGACAATAACCACCGCAACATTCAGCTCTGAAAATTCATCCGCGTGACGACGCAACTGCGTCATGTGCCGACGGCAGAATGGTCATTTGAAGCCGCGGTTGAGCACCAGGAGTACGGGATTTTCTCCACGGTAATTCTTCAGGGAAACGGTATTCCCCTCAATATCGGGGATGGAAAAGTCCGGTGCGGTGCTGCCAATTTCCGGCGATTCATTCATAGCGCTCCTCCTGTAAGTGTGTTTTCTTCTGCTTTTCCTCCGGATTACCCGCAGATGTCAGGCGCGAGTAGATATGTTGCATAATATCATTGTTATGCGCCTGCACAATGGTCTGCGCCCGAAACAGGGCGTAGAGTTCTATAGCACTGATCCCCACCAAAAGAATAATCCCGAAGGGAATCAAACCCATAAATAACGCAAATATTCCCACACTGAAAATCAGCAGATTGACCAGTCCACGCCCCCAGCGCCCAAGGTAAAAGTGATGCAGCCCGGCGATAAAGATGTAATTCAGCACGGCGTAGGTATCCGGATCTTTGAGTTCCTTTTCCGCCGCGCGAAAAAACTCAGCGCGTTTGGTCTGCGGCAGTTCACGCACCATAGAGCGCAACTGCTCTTCGCGGGCGTCCACCTCTTCCTGCATCAGCATCGGCGTTTCAGCGTCCGAGGGTGATGATTACCGCTTCACGCTTCCAGAACAGCATAAAGCGCTTTTGCTCCACAATCTGAAACACCACATTCCACCCTTCCGCCGCCTCCCGATTCAGGGCGGCTTCCATCTTCTTGATGGGGATTCCGGATGATCCCAGAAAAAGGGTTCCGAGACCACCCTCTACTACATGCAGTACTTTGTACTCTTTGAATGGCATAGATATTTCTCCGTAATTATTTAACAACAGGTGTGTTTATCGAGCTTGCAGAGACACTCGCCGCTTATGCTCTCAATCTGAAAGGTGGCATGGTCGATGGCGTAATCGTGATGCAGATCTTCCTGTAGCTTATGCAAAAAGGCGTTGTCGATTTGCTCATCCCTGACTACCAGGTGTACCGTCAGGGCCACTTCCGTGGTACTCAGGGGCCACACATGCAGATCGTGCAGTCTTTCCACGCGATCCTGCGCGAGGAGAA
>JAWOFA010000137.1:0-22567 GCA_046482505.1 Desulfuromonadaceae bacterium
GAAGGTACAACCACGGTGCATGAACCTCATGTATCGAGAGATCATACCGAGCGCATGCTTCGCCATATGGGGGTTGAACTCGAATCATTCTCCGGCGGTGTGCGCATCGAGGGTGGGCAGGAGTTGCATGGGAAAGAACTGGAAGTGCCGGGGGATATCTCTTCCGCAGCGTTTTTTCTCGTTGCCGCCCTTATCGTGCCAGATTCCGAACTTCTGATAAAGAATGTGGGGATGAACCCCACCCGCAGCGGGATTGTGGATATCCTCTGTTCCATGGGGGGAGATATCCAGGTTCTAAATGCACGCAATGCGGCTGGGGAACCGGTTGCGGATCTGCTCGTACGCACCAGTGACCTGAAGGGCATCGAAATCGGCGGAGATATGGTTCCTCGCGCTATTGATGAATTCCCGGTAGTAAGTGTAGCCGCAGCATGTGCCCACGGAATCACGACTATCAGGGATGCTGCGGAGCTGCGCGTGAAAGAGACGGATCGTATAGCTGCCATGGAAGCGGTGTTACGGACTCTCGGGGTAGAAGTGGATGGGCACGAGGATGGCATGACCATCCACGGGCGTGAGGTTTTGCGGGGTGGCAAGGTGAAGTCTTACGGAGATCATCGCATTGCCATGAGTGCGGCGATAGCAGGGCTACGCGCAAGGGCGGCAGTGGAGATTGAAGATACCGCGTGTACAGCAACGTCATTTCCATCCTTCTGGGAGTTACTCAAGCAGACAGCTCCCCCGAAAAGTGAAGCGAATTATCGTATAAAGAGGTAATGCATATAACCATGCCGGATAAAATAATAGTCGCCATTGATGGGCCTTCGGGATCGGGAAAAAGCACTCTGAGTAAAATGCTGGCCCAGCGCCTGGACTTTGTCAACATCGATACCGGAGCCATGTACCGTACCGTTGCTCTAGCTTCTGCCAGGGTTGGAATTGACCCCGAAGATCATGCTGCACTCAGGGATTTATGTGCGAATATGTCTATACATTTCGAACGTATTGGCGGTCGGGAGCGGGTTTTGCTTGAAGGTGAGGATGTGTCGGAAGCAATTCGTACTCCGGAGATGAGCCTTCTTACCTCAGCGGTGTCAGCTTCACCGGAAGTGCGCCAGGCGATGGTTGAGCTGCAGCGGCGAATGGGGCGCAATGGCTGTGGAGCCGGGGTGGTACTCGAAGGGCGCGATATCGGTACCGAGGTGTTTCCGGATGCACAGGTGAAGTTTTTTCTGCATGCCAGCGATGAAGAGCGCGGCCGGCGACGCTATGCGCAACTGCGTGAGAACGGCCAGGATGTTACTTTAGAGCAGACCATTGCTGAGGTGGTAGAGCGGGATCGTGCAGATGAATCCCGTGAGCATGCCCCGCTGTGCCAGGCGCAGGACGCCATTGTGATCGATTCAACCGCACTCGATATTGAGGAGGTTCTTAATCTGATGCTTCAACATGTACGTAAAGTACAGCAACAGGTATAGATAGTTATGCAGATCTTTCTGGCACAGAGTGCAGGCTTTTGTTTCGGGGTGAAGCGCGCCGTAAATATGGCTTTTAAGGCTGCTGAAGAGGATGGAAATATCTGTTCCCTCGGTCCTCTTATACACTCGCCCCAGTTGGTTAAGCGTCTGGAGTTGGAGGGGATTAGCGTAATCAATGACATCAACGCTGTTGCCGATCAGAGTGTGATTGTACGTTCCCACGGTATTACGCGCCAGGAGGAAGAATATCTGCACGCACACGAGCTTAAGGTGGTGGATGCCACCTGCCCGTTTGTTAAAAAGGCACAGAAGTACGCCGGTTTGCTCGGAGCAGAAGGTTACAGTGTGGTGATAGTAGGGGAGAAGGAACATCCGGAAGTTCAGGGGATTTTGTCCTATGTGCAGGATGCCGAGGTGTTTGTCACCGCAGACGTTGAGACCGCTGAGCAGATCCCTCTGGGAAAAAGGGTCGGACTTGTGGCTCAGACTACTCAGGCATACGAAAACTTCAGTTCTATTGCGTTGAAATTACTCGAACGCAGCAAAGAACTGCGGATATTCAACACCATCTGTGATGCCACTTCAGTGCGCCAGAATGAAGCGCGCGAACTTGCAGCCGCTGTAGATGTGATGCTGGTTATTGGTGGTTATAACAGCGCTAATACCAATCGCCTTGCGCGGATTTGTCGCGAAATCCAGTCCAATACCTATCACATCGAAACTGCAGATGAAATTTCAGTTTCCTGGTTTGACGGCATCGAAAAGGTCGGGATCACTGCCGGGGCTTCAACGCCGGAGTGGATAATTCGCGAAGTAGTGGTAAAACTGGAAAAAATTCGAAAATAAATATTTTTTTTTGGGAGATCATGTGCTAGGGTTCCGACTTCCCGGAAGAAAAAAGCGGGAAGCGCTGTAAAAAAGCGTGAATTTAATAGGGGGTAAGTTAGCTAAATGACAGAAAACACAGAAGCAATGAATGCAGAAGAACTCGACATGCTCGATGAAGAAGAGATGGACGAAGAGTTCGGAGAAGAAAGTTTCAGGGAGCTGTTTGAGAACAGCCCGCAGGGTAACCTTGCCGTAGGTGATGTTGTAGAGGGCACAGTGATTCAGGTAAATCCTGACTCAGTTGTGGTCGATGTAGGCTACAAATCTGAAGGTGTAATTCCGCTGTCGGAATTTGCCGTTGATGGCCAGCCCGCCGACATCAATGTTGACGACAAAATCGATGTTCTTTTTGAGCGCGCAGAAAATGAAAGCGGGCTTATCGGACTGTCGAAAGAGAAGGCCGATCGTCAGAAGGTGTGGAACTCACTCGAAGAGGATGCCGTTGTTGAAGGTAAGATTGTCTCCCGTATCAAGGGTGGTCTTTCCGTCGATATCGGAGTCAATGCCTTTCTGCCCGGTTCTCAGGTGGATCTGCGTCCGGTACGCAATCTTGACAAACTTATCGGCGAAAACTTCGATTTCAAGATTATCAAACTCAACAAGCGTCGTGGGAATATTGTTCTATCCCGCCGGGTACTGCTTGAAAATGAGCGTGAGAGCCAGCGTGCTGATACCTTGAAAACCCTTGAAGAAGGTCAGGTCGTTGAAGGTGTGGTTAAGAACCTTACCGATTATGGTGCATTTATCGACCTCGGTGGCATTGATGGCCTGCTCCATATTACCGATATGTCCTGGGGTCGTGTAACTCACCCTTCAGATATTCTCGCAGTTGGTGACACCATCAATGTTAAAGTACTCAAGTTCGACCGTGAGAAAGAGCGTGTCTCTCTGGGGCTGAAGCAGACTGCACCCGATCCGTGGTTGAGTGTTGCTGATAAGTACCCTGCCGGCGGCAAGGTGTCCGGAAAGGTTGTAAGCCTGACTGACTACGGCGCATTTGTAGAGCTCGAAGAAGGCGTTGAGGGTCTGATACACGTATCTGAAATGAGCTGGACCAAGCGTATCAAGCATCCGAATAAGATTCTCTCCATCGGCGACGAAGTTGAGATCGTGGTTCTGGCTATGGATACTGACAACCGCCGCATCTCTCTGGGGCTCAAGCAGGTTGAACCTAATCCGTGGGATGAAATTGGTGAGAAAATCCCCGTTGGCACCGTTATCGAAGGCCAGGTTAAGAATATTACTGATTTTGGCATATTCGTTGGCGTTGACGAAGGTATTGACGGTCTGGTGCATATCTCCGATCTTTCATGGACCAAGCGTATCAAGCATCCGTCCGAGTTGTATAAAAAGGGTGACCTTGTAAAAGCTGTCGTTCTCAATATCGATACCGAGAATGAGCGCTTTTCTCTCGGGGTCAAGCAATTGACTCAGGATCCCTGGCAGGTAATTCCGGAACAATATGCTCCGGGTACCATCATTCGCGGCAAGGTTACTTCCGTGACTGAGTTCGGTATCTTCCTTGAAGTCGAAGAAGGTGTTGAGGGTCTGATTCACGTATCTGAGATCAGCAAAGAGAAGGTTGAATCACCCAAGGATTTCGCCAGCGTAGGCGATGAACTTGAAGCTGTGGTTCTGCATGTTGATACTCAGGAGCACAAAATTGCCCTGTCTATCAAGCACATGTCGGAGCGCAAGGAAAAAGCTGAAGTTGACGAGTATATGGGAGCGCAGAAAAAAGCTACTTCCAGCCTCGGTGACCTGCTCAAGGGTGCTTTTGACACTACTGATAACGACTAGGTAACTGCAGCAACAACCTCTGCCCCTACTGTTTATTGATGCAGTAGGGGCTTTTTTTTCGGAAATCGCATGAATATTAGGCCAGTCATAACCGTTGTAGGTGCATTTACGCTTTTATTTGCCGTCTTTGCTGCTTTGATTTTTCTCGTCAGTTCCATGTATGGGGACTCAAAAGGATTCAGTCTGACTGAGAAGATCGGCGTGGTTGAAGTTTTGGGGCCGATAACAGCATCTAAAAAAATAATTGAGGATCTCAAGACCTTTGAACGCGATGAAAGTGTAAAGGCGATAGTGCTGCGGGTTGATTCACCTGGCGGTGGTGTGGGTCCGGCACAGGAGATTTATGCGGCGGTTAAAGCGCTTAAGAGTAAACCGGTAATTATTTCCATGGGCTCTGTTGCTGCATCAGGTGGTTATTATATAGCGGCCCCGGCTTCGCATGTGTTTGCAAATCCCGGTACCATTACCGGAAGTATCGGGGTACTCATGGAGTTCCCCGATATCGAAGCGCTGCTTGAGAAGATCGGTTTAAACAGGCGTGTGATCAAAAGCGGAGAATTTAAAGACATTGGCTCACCTGTGCGTGAGATCACACCTGATGAACAGCGATTGCTACAGGAATTGATCGATGATGTGTATATGCAATTTGTCGAGGCAGTTGCCAATGGGCGCAATCTGGATATAGACAGGGTTAAAGAACTTGCCGACGGTCGAATATTCAGTGGACGTCAAGCCAAAGAGTTTGGCCTGGTGGATGAGTTGGGTGGTCTGCAGTCTGCAATAGAATACAGCGCAAGGCGTGTTGGTATTACGGACGAGCCAAATGTTGTGTATCCTAAGCCGGAGCCCATCAGCATCATTGATCTGATCTTAAAACGCACTACAGCCTCTCTAGAGCAGTATTTGCATCAGGGTGAGCAGGCACAATTGCTTATGTTGTGGAACAACTAAATAAAAAGGTTTTGTCAGATATGACCAAAAGTGAATTGATTGAACAACTCGTCGAAGTCGATGTCCCCTTGAGTAAAAAGGAATCTGAACTTGTAGTTAATACTATTTTTGATTCTATTTCAGACGCACTCGCTGTTGGAGATCGGGTTGAGATACGTGGGTTTGGCTCATTTTCCATCCGTGAACGCGATTCCCGTCAGGCGCGCAATCCCAAAAGTGGCGAAGTGATACAGATTCCGGCCAAAAAAGCCCCTTTTTTCAAGACCGGAAAAGAACTGCGCCAGCGCGTTGATTTGAGCTAGATCCGGGTGAGATCTCATTTTTCCCCTGGCATGCTGGAGAAGGTTGTTTAACTGTATGTCCAGTTCCAGACACTACCATTTCAAGATTACTTCTCAATTTACCCGGCAGCGTCTGGATAAAGTTATTGCAGCACACTGCGAGGAATTATCCCGAACCGGTGCACGCAAAGTTATTGATATCGGTGGTGTTCACCTCCAGGGGCGCAGAGTTCGCAAGTGCGGCCTGAGTCTTGAGGACGGTGCTGAAATTGAGGTGTTCATAGACGGTAGAGATCTTGAGCCGTACCGCATTGATCCCGGGCACATATTATATCAGGATAAATATGTTCTTGCCCTGAATAAGCCTGCCGGGATTCCAATTCAGCCGACCCCGGCACGCTATAAGGGGACAGTGTATGAGGCTATGCTTCACCTTCTCTACAATCCCTACCAACGCCATATCAAACCGGAACTTGCTATGGTGCAGCGTCTGGATCGTGAAACTTCCGGTGTGGTTGTTTTTTCTATCCACAAACGCAGTCACAAGAACCTTACCGCTGCCTTTACTCAGCGTGAGGTGAAGAAGGTGTACCTTGCCCTGGTTGCCGGAAAACCTCTTGAATCAAGTGGATCGTTCCATTCAATGCTTGCTCGCCATCGAGCCAGTGGAAGGATGAAGTCGGTTGAGAAAGGGGGGAAGGAAGCCATTACCCATTACCGGGTTCTGGAACAAAGTGATCACTATTCCCTTCTCGAGGTAGAGATACTTACCGGTAGAACCCATCAGATACGCGTTCATCTGAGTGAAGCAGGCTTCCCCATTGCGGGAGATACCTTTTACGGTGGTCCTCCCACACTTTATGGGTGCGGCTGTGAGCGCTCCATGCTGCATGCACATACTCTTGCATTTAATCACCCCTTAGAAGCGGATAGATCGCTAAACATCAGCGCTCCACTCCCTAATGATTTTAAGCTGGCACTCTCTCATGCAGGTATAAGTTATGCTCCAATTTCCTGATATAGATCCTATCGCTTTTGAAATCGGACCTCTTGCGGTCCGCTGGTACGGTCTCATGTATCTGGCCGGATTTGTGAGCGCGTACGCCTATCTATGTCGAGAGGTCAAGCGCAATCGGCTAGATTTAAGCTGCGAAAGTCTCGGTGATCTTCTTTTTGCCGGGGTGTTAGGAGTAGTGCTCGGCGGACGCCTCGGTTATGTACTGTTTTACAACTTTACGTACTACATGCAACATCCGCTGGAAATATTTCATATATGGGAAGGTGGCATGAGTTTTCACGGTGGCCTCCTCGGAGTAGCAATCGCCGTGGTACTGTTCTGCCGTAAACGCGGGTATGCAATCGGACCTGTCGCTGATTCATTGGTAATCGCAGCATGTTTTGGCCTGTTTTTCGGCCGCATAGGCAATTTTATCAATGCGGAGTTGTGGGGCCGGGTTACTGATGTACCATGGGGGATGGTGTTTCCGGGTGGTGGAGAGTTGCCACGCCATCCAAGTCAACTGTATCAGGCGATATGTGAAGGGCCGGTGTTGTTTTTCATCCTGACTTTGGCGCGCCGCTACACCCATGCCGTATGGAGTGTCTTCTACACCTTTATTGCCGCATATGCGGTGCTGCGCTTCGGGTTGGAATTTTTCCGCCAGCCGGATTTACATCTGGGCTTTATTGCTGGAAATCTCACCATGGGACAGCTGCTCTCCATCCCCATGTTCTGTATCGGCTGTAGCGGGGTGTGGCTTCTGAATAAATCCAAAACAAGAGCTGCGAGATAGGCAGGTTATATATGTCTCAACTGAAGGTTCTGGTGTTCGATTGTGATGGCGTATTATTCAACAGCATGGATGCCAATATAGCTTTTTATAATGCTATTCTAGCCCATTTCGGGCATGAGCCTATGGAGTCTGCCGCGGATGAGCGTGCTGGAGTATGCCATATCGGTTCGAGCCCACAGGTTTTTGCATCATTGCTTGGCGAAGGAATGGTAGATGAGGCCCTGCGTGTAGCCGATCAAGTAGATTATGCCAACTTCTTCGCCAAACTGATCCCGGAACCGGGGCTGTACGAAGCCCTGCAGCGTTTGGCTCAGCGCCTGCCTTTGGCAGTTGCCACTAATAGACGTGGCAGTATGCAGGGGATTGTGCAACACTTTAACCTGGATAATTACTTCACTCACCTGGTCACCAGCAGCGACGTGGCGCGCCCTAAGCCGCATCCGGATATGTTGTGGCGTGTAGCCGAGCTTGCTGGATGCGAGACGGATAAGATGGTGTATGTAGGAGATTCAGAGTTTGATTGCCAGGCGGCACAGGAGGCCGGAGTGGAATTTATTTCCTACCGGTGGGATGGCGGAACCAGAGTAGAAAGTCATCAGCACCTGGTAGAGGTGATTGAGGAGAAGTTACAGGGCCAGTATTGACGCTCGGATTGTTTTGCACTGGATTACATGGGTATTGAAAACGGCCTATCAATCCTCATTGCTGTTTTTTTCCCCTGTGCGCAGCGCTTTGTGCATCTCCAGGACGTTCCCTTTTTCGCAACGGCGGTATTGTACGCTATCCATGAGGCTGCGAATTAAAAACACACCACGCCCGTGATCCAGTTCCGGATCAGGCGTTTCCAAATCAGCACTGCTGATATCAAAACCCTGTCCCTGGTCATAAACCCGTATGTAGAGTTGGTCATCCGTCAGGTTTATGGAGATGTGCACGTCCTTGTTCGGGTCGTTCTTGTTGGCGTGTTTTATGGCATTCGCCATCGCTTCGGTAAGTACCAGGTTTATGTGGTACGCCAACTCCTCAGGGTCTGAATTGTTGAACTTTTCCAGGGCACCTGCCACATCCTCTCCGATCTGACCAATTAGGCGAAGGTATTTGGTCTGGTTCGGAACTTTAATGTCAACTTCCAGCAGATTTTTCATTTCACCTATCCCACTGAGATGGATTAAGGATGGACAGATCTATTGATCTGCCCATCCAGTTCAGTTAACCATATCACAAATCAGAAGCTTGCCAAGGCTTCCTCTTCACTCGGAAAAATTTCAAAAACACGGTGCAGACGGGTAAGCTCAAACATTGATTTAACCTGTTTCTGCAGACCGCTAAGTTTTACGTTACCTTCCCGCGAGCCGGCGTTTTTGAAACCTGAAACCAGGGCTCCAAGACCGGAAGAATCGATGAAACGCACATGTTGAAGATCGATGACAATATTGGTCTTGCCCTCTTCAAACAGGTTCATAAGCTGGCTTTTCAGTTCGTTACTGTTGTGCGCATCCAGACGTTCCTCCTCGATGCTCATTACTACCGCTTTGTCAAAGTCCTTTGAAGTTACAATCATGGATTACTCCCTCCAGAATCTCTTTAAAGTTAGTTAATTTTAACTACAACCATGGTTACATCATCATTGAAATGGCGACGCCCCTGAAATATCCGGGTTTCCTCCAGGGTGGCATCGATAATTTCATTACTGCTTTTTGTGTGGTGATCGCGAATCAAATCCTTGAAGCGCTCCATGCCGAAGAGCTCCTGGTGCTTGTCCTGCGCTTCCACAATACCATCCGTATACATTACTAGAATATCTCCGGACTCTACAGCTATTTCTTTTTTTTCAAATATGATTTCCGGCATAATTCCCAGTATCATCCCCTCAGCATCGAGTTGGTCAAAGCTGTCACTTCCGGGGTGGTAGATAAGTGGATTGTTGTGCCCGGCATTGGCGTAAATCAGATTGTTATTCTGCAGTTCAAAGCGCAGGTAAAACATGGTGATAAACAATTCAGAACTGCTCAAATCCTTGTATAGAAAGCTATTAAGGGTTTCAAGGGTGGTGTGAGGTGGAAACATCTGTTGGTTGTGGGCTTGAATAAAGGTGCGTGCCGAGGCCATGAGCAGTGCAGCGCCAATGTTATGCCCGGAGACATCCGCAATAACGATATCAAGTTCGTTCTCATGCTTGATGAAGTCGAAGTAATCTCCCCCTACCTGTTTCGCTGGGACACAGATCCCTTTAATATCCAGCCCTTCAATCTCAGGCATTTTTTTCGGCAACAGGTCAAGCTGGATGTTTTCCGCAATTTTTAGCTGTTTCTCCTGCTCACTCGCTTTAATCAGCTGTGATGTCTGGATGGAATTGCGGTATGCAATTCCGATCTGGGCGGCGATGTTTTTATACAGCTCAATGAATTCATCGGTGTAGATACCCTTGGCGTAGCGTGAGTACGAAGACAGCACCCCTATGGGCTGCCCCTCAACGGTTATGGGGGCATGTGCGAATGACTTGATCTTCAACTCGCGCACGATGGCAATAGATGCGGGCTTATCTGCACAGTCTGAGTCGTTGGCGAGTACCACCTTGTTATTAATAAAACTATTACCTATGCAGGTATCCATGCTGATCTCCCGGTCAGCGCGGGAGAGGAATTCTGAATCCAGCCCTCTATAGCTACGCACCTGCAGCAGGTTACTCTCTTCATCCAGTATTCTGATGGCACAGAGATCAAAACGGAACTGGCGATATAGCAGGTCGAGAACGCTATCAAGAATGCCGTCCAGGGATTTCCCGCTGTTGATGAGGTTTGCAACATCGTAAAGCACTCCAAGCTGCTCGCGGCTGGCGTCACGGCTCAGGCTTACCGTGCCGAAGATGTTAAACACATCCTCCATTTTGCTGCCACGAGCCTGAAGGTAGTTTTCAATGATAATACGCGCCGCCGGTGCACCTACAGATGCTGCCAGAGTTTTTTCTGTAAAGCGTTTCAGGCTGGGTATTTCGTACTCCGACAGGCTCCCCTTTTCATCGATTTCTCTATCACCGAGGTAATCGGAGATCGCCTTGTTAGCCGCTTTATCGCCAATGAACTTCGCCATAAGATCGACAAACTCCATAACCGTGGGGGCCTTGCTGATACGTTTGCTTTCCTGGGTTTCCGGTTTCCAGGTGGCAGCGCGGACAAAGCGCATAGCCTGTGCAGCTTCTGCAGAAGAGGGGGCACTGGCAATGGAGATGGCTACGTAGCTTCCGGCATTAAAAAAGATAGACCAGAACAGACAATGTGACCACACATCCAGGTGGTTGAGATAGAATAGAGCGGTGGGCCGCAGAGCCTCAATGCCGAACAGTCCATGTAGCATCAGATCCTGTGAAAACCATCCAGCATCGACAAGGATAGGGACAATGAGGGTGTACATCCATATAGCGAAGCCCAATACAAGTCCGGTTGCGGCTGCGCGACCGTTGGCGCGTTCCCAGTACAGAGCCCCAAGAAAAGATGGAGCAAACTGGGTGGCAGCCATAAACGATATCAGGCCAATGTCCACCAGGGCTTCGGTTTCTCCCAGAACCTCATAGTAAAAATATCCCAGAAAAATAACCGATGCTATCGCTATCCGTTTGATGTTGAGGAGCACCCCGGAGATATCCGGACGGCGCAGATTGAAACGGAGAATCAGCGGCATTACCAGGTTGTTGAGAATCATGGTGGCAGAAGCCACGGATTCTAGCATTACCATCCCTGCAGAAGCAGAGAGTCCACCAATGAATACCAGCGATGCAAGGGCTATCTGATCATTGTGTAAGGGCAGAGTAAGGACAAAATAGTCAGCCAGTGACGCCTGCCCCTCATAGTGGAGTAAGCCCCCTAGCGCAATAGGGAGTACAAACAGGTTGAGGAGAAACATGTACAGAGGAAATGCCCACATAGCTGTGCGAATGTGAGAAATATCCGAATTTTCAATAACCATGATGTGGAACTGGCGTGGTAACAGCATTATAGCGAACATGGAAAGGGTGGTCATGGTAAACCACTTCGCTGATGAGGATGTCCCCTCGCCTAAAACCAGTAGATGCCTTTGTTCCGGGAACTGGTTCATGAACTGACTGAAGATGTCTGAAAATCCGTTGAACAGTGCGTAGCATACAAATACCCCCACCGCCATGAACGCAATCAGCTTTACCAGCGACTCAAAGGCCACTGCCGCAACCAGGCCTTCATGGCGTTCGGTACTGTCCAGGCGCATGGCTCCGAACAGAATACAGAAAACAGCCAGCAGAACAGCTACAACGAAAGCCGTGTCCAGATGTGCAGGAATGAATGAATACGTGTTATGCAGCGACATGAGGGGTTTCTCGCCATCACTGCACATAAGGTTGAAACTGTAGGAGATTGCCTTCAGCTGCAGGGCAATGTAGGGCACAATGCCGAATACCGCAAAAATTGTAACCAGCGCGCCGAGGGCAGTAGATTTACCGTAACGGCTCGCGATAAAGTCGGCAATACTTACAATATTGTGCTCTTTACTGATGCGGATAATTTTCCGGAGTAAAAACCACCAGGTAAAACAAACCAGTGTGGGACCGGTGTAGATGGTGAGAAAATCAAGGCCGGTTGTGGCGGCGCGGCCTACGCTGCCGTAATAGGTCCACGAAGTACAGTAAACCGCAAGAGAAAGCGAGTATACGTGCGGGTTGGATATGAGGCTGCGCCCTTTTTCGCGCCGGCGTACCGCATACACCGCTACGATGAATAACACCAGGAAGTATATAAGAGAAATTGTGCTGAGTAATTGCACACTCATGCGGCTCTCCGCGAAGAAATATTAAATATCTGGATCGTTGTTGTTATGTTCCAGGGTACGGCAGAAGAAGTAGATAACCGCGATGGATACGGGCCAGCCCACCATGAAATACATAACCAGCAGCGGAATGCCGAATACGGTTTCCAGGCGGTTGAATATCTGCAGAAACGGAAAGTTCAGCATTATGGTGCCAAGAAAGAAGAATATGAGCCATATCTGGCGCTGTTGCTGGGTGGATTCAGGCATAGCACACTCTTTATAAAGTCGAAGTCGAAATGGCAATTAAAACTTTGGCCGCTCTTATCGTGAGTATAAAGGATGAAATATCATGTGTCGAGGTGCGCGAGAGGTATTAAATGGTCTTTTGACGTGCCGTTTCAGGTTTAATCTTTAATTTTATCGCATCTGCGGGTAAAATGCCGAAATCAATCGGGAGGTTGTTTTCTCATTTTGTGCCAGTAGTGCACCGGGCTGGTATTCTGATTTTATCCCTGACTTCAAGGAGAAATTCAATGGCAGACGTAACTAACCTGATCTCCGGTTTTACCGATTTTCAGAAGCAGTTTTTTGGCGCCAGTTCCGATCTGGCTGAGCGGCTCCGCAGTGGACAAAATCCCCAGGCACTCCTGATCGGCTGTTGTGATTCACGCGTTGATCCCGCGCTCCTTACAGCATCAAATCCTGGCGATCTTTTTGTTTTGCGCAATATCGCCAACCTTGTTCCGCCATATGTGAAAAATGATGACTACCATGGGGTAAGCTCTACTATCGAGTATGCTGTGTGCCACCTTGAGGTGTCGGATATCATCGTGATGGGTCATTCCAGCTGTGGCGGTATCGGTGCACTGCTTGAATCTGCAGAGGGAGAGCCCGTGGGAGAATTTATCGGCAACTGGGTGAATATTGCAGCGACCGCGCGCGACAAGGTAATGCAGGAGATGCCTGATGCAACCCCGGAAGAACAGGCTCGTGCATGCGAGAAAGAATCTATTCTGGTATCGCTGCGCAACCTCCTAACCTTCCCCTGGGTTAAAGAGCGCGTTGCAAGTGGACGCTTAAGTCTGCATGGATGGTACTACAATATCTCCACCGGGCAGCTGAAATACTACGATCCCATTCTGGATGAGTTTGTAGTGCTGGTGGATAAATATTTCCAGTGCTGTAGTAAAGAGGAATGCAATTGCTAAAGACTGGTAAGGCCCAAAGTGCCAAATACAAGGCGTGCAATGGAAAGCGTTGAAGTAGTCAGACCCAAATGGTAATGCCGAAGTGGGTGAGTTTTGCGCCCCTCAGGTGTTGAGGATATTGTCTACAGCCAGGGTTAACTGGTAGTCCTGCAGTGGTTTATTAAGAACCATCTCTATCCCTGCATCACTTGCTCCGCGCTGTTCTTTGCCAGCATAGTACCCGCTGCACATGAGTACAGGGATATCAGGGCGTATATTGCGCACGCTTTGCGCCAATTCAATGCCGGTCATCTCGGGCATGGCGTAATCGGTGATCACCATATCAAACGCATCTTTGCGCCCCTTAAAAACCTCCAGAGCGTGCTGGCTTGATGTAGTGCATGTCACTTCATATCCATGCCGTTCAAGCATGTTTTTTATCAGGCTGACTATATGTTCTTCATCGTCTACTACAAGCAGATGTTTGGACAGATGTTTGGAACTTGGGCTGTTTTCAATCTGTATAGGGGGATGATTCTGCTGCATGGCTTGCGTATGATGGTCTGTGTCTTTCCCAATAGCTGCAGCGGGGAGCAAAACGGTAAATACGGTTTTCTGTCCCGGCAAGCTCTCCACGGATATTGAACCTTTAAAGTCTTCAATAATGCCATGAACTACAGCAAGGCCCAGACCGTTGCCGCCCCGTTTTTTACGCGTAGAGAAGTATGGCTCAAAGATCCTGCGTTTGGTTTCCTCTTCCATGCCGGAACCGTTGTCTTGGACCTGCAACTCTACATAGTCTCCCGCCTCGAGGTTGATATATTCAGCGGCATTGCCTGGGTCAAGGTGTGAATTCCTTAACGTTATAAGGATTGTACCCCGATCCTGCTCTTCCATAGCTTGAAGAGCATTGCTGCACAGATTCATGATCACCTGGTGCATCTGCCCCGGATCTGCTACAACCTTGCTGCATGCCGGATCTATATCGGTTTCAATCTTGGTTCTCTGTGCCAGGCTCGGGCGGAGTAGATCGATAACTTCACAGATAATATCTTTCAGATCGATGGCTTCCAGGGTGTGATTCCCACGTCGGCTGAAAGCGAGAACCTGCGCCACCAGGTCACGCGCACGCTGTGATGCATTCATTACCTGAGACAGGCAGTTTTGAAGTTTGTCCGGAGAGTTCAGATTGCGTTGCGCCATTTCAGTGTATCCATTTATGGCGCCGATGATGTTGTTGAAATCGTGTGCTATACCTCCTGCAAGAGTGCCAAGGGCTTCCATGGTTCGAGCCTGGCTCAATTGTGCTTCGAGTTTTTCCTGGCGTTTTTTTGCCAGCTGTCGTTCGGTAATATCCCGTGCCACCGCAGAGATCAATGGCGTTTTCCCTCCACTCTGGTCATGCATGACACTTACCTCTACCGGGAGATATGAGCCATCCTTACGTATGTGCGCGCTTTCAAACACTGCGGCGGGGCTAAGTCGCATGGTCTCTACATGTCTGTACCATTCCTCCATGGTGGGGAAATCCACCACGATATCCAGTACGCTCAGATTCATCAATTCGTCCCGTGTGTAGCCCAGGCGCTCGCAAGCACGTCCATTGACGTATTCGAAGCTGCCATCATCCTCCCTTATTACAAAAAACGCATCATTTGAGATGTCAATCAGGCGGCGCAGCATCTCCAACTCACGTATTTTTTTATCCAATTTGTGGTTTATACGGGGATGGTGCTGGTGTAGAAAATCCGCATGTTTAAGAGTAGACTGTACAACTTTGCGCGATGAAGAGCGGGATGAGCGATTTTGTGGCGTAAACTCTGTTACCACATTGAGGAAATCCTGCGGCTCAATGGGTTTGAGCATAAAACGTTCGGCACCTAATTGAAGAGCCAGACGCTCATCAGCACTATCAACATAGGTAGCGGTGCAGAAGATAAATGGGATGTGCCGCAGCTGGTTGTCGTGCTTTACGGTATAACATAGCTCAAATCCATCCATTTCCGGCATCATGATATCAGAGATGATGAGATCAGGTTGTTGTTTGCGCATGCTTATAAGCGCCCGCTGCCCATTGGGGACACTGGTAACCTCGTGCTGTGCACTCTCCAGAAGGCTCTGCATCATCAGGCGTGAATCTGGGTCATCCTCTACAATCAGTATGTTCATGTCTCCCCCTGCAAAATAAGGTTTATCTGCTGCATAACTTCAAGGGGTTCGATGGGTTTCTCTATATAACCGTTGCAACCCGCAGCTAAAAGCTTTTCCCGGTCGCCGCTCATGGCATACGATGTCATAGCGATTATGGGAACCGGAGTGCACTCCGGGTGTTCACGTTCGTGGGAGCGAATAATTTTCAATACCTCGGTACCTTCAATGCCGGGAAGTTGAATGTCGAGAATGATGAAGGCAAACGCTGAACTCAGCGCCTTATCAACCCCGTCAGAACCGGTGATTGCAGCCTGAGTAGTGTATCCATTTTTGTGGAGAATAAATTCAATCAAAGCGAGATTGTCGGGGTTGTCTTCGATGATCAGAACCGGATTCATGGGGTAACCCTCCGCGGAAGCTTAAGGTAGAAGCAACTGCCCACACCGGGTTCACTCTCTACCCAGACTGTAGCGTTAAGAACTTCATTTGCAAGTTTTCTGGTGAGGTACAGCCCCAGGCCGGTACCGGTAGTGGTGATTTTCAGGGGTGTGTCGAGACGTGTAAATGGCTGGAACAGCAGTTCCAGATCCTCTTCAGCGATGCCGATGCCACTATCGCGTACTGTTATGGTGACTTCGTCACTTTCCGTATCAACCTCGGCACTGAGCACAATGTTGCCTCTGGGGGTGAACTTAGCCGCATTACTGAGATAGTTGAGTACACATTGGTGGAGACGTTTGCGATCGCTGTGCATCTCAAGTTGCGCGATATTATCTACCGATTTCTCCAGGTGCAGATTTTTATCCTTTAACTGGATAGCTATGCTGGCACATGCTTCATCCAAGACTTCTTTGAGGTTGAAGTCGGTATAGTATGGCTGGATGCGTCCCGATTCAATCTTGGAGATGTCGATTACATCGGTTATCAGAGAGAGGAGATGCTTTCCTGCCCGGTGCACTCGTTCCAGCTGATCACGCTGCTGCGCGTTTATCTCTCCACTCATGCCGTGCAGCACCAGGCTCGAGAAACCGATAATGGAGTTAAGCGGCGTGCGCAGCTCATGACTCATGGAGGCGATAAACATCGACTTCAGGCGATCGAGCTCCTGAAGTTTTATATTTGCCTGCTCCAGTTCGTGTTTAGCCGTATTGATTTCAATAAGCAGATGTTTAAGTTCGCACTGAGATTCCTCGAGTTCCTCCGTGCGGCCTTTAAGCGATGCTGTGCGCTCTTCTACCAGCTGTTCAAGTTGGGTCCGATATTTATGCAGTTCCTCTTCGGCGCGGGTGTTTTTAATGATTTCCCACAGGCTGTTGGCGTACAGTGATAGCTGGGTGACATCTGCAGCAGTATACGGATCTGCCTTGTTGCCCACACCAAGAATCCCGACAATAGTATCACCACCCCATATGGGCACACTCAGATGGCGTTCGATGGGGAAATGCCACTGGGGCAGACCTTTTTTATTAGAAATGGCGGCGTAATCGTTATGAACTACGGGCTTTTCCTCACGGATGGCATCCGCCCAGATGCCGGTCAGGTTAAGAGAAATTTCTGTCCCTTTTTTCATCCCACGGCACTGACTCGCACTCTCTTTGTCCCACAGAGCAAGGGCCAGTTTCTGGTGGGTGGCAGAGTAAAAATGGATGTAGCCTATGTTACTTGAGCTGATGCGGATAGCCTCATCCAGGGCATAGCGTAGAAGTTGCTCTTCGTCCGTGTAGCGGGTACGGGTAAGAGCCAGGAGGGATTTGAAGCGCTCCTGGTTGAGGTTGGATTCCTGATACGCTGCTTCGCGCTCCTGAACGCGGTTACGAATATATCGACCCCCCACAAGAATTATGCCTGAACCGAACAGATATGTGAGCAAATGCCAGGAACTTATGGCGACTACATTTGCATGCCTGATTGCATAGTATTTCTTCAGAGGAATGGAGACACTTACTCCACCGCGCACGTCACCGATGGTATATCCTTGAATTGCATGACAGCGCAGACAGCCCTCTTCAGTTATGAACGGGCGCATGAAACGCAGGTATGGCTCCCCGTCGATAGTGGTTGTTCCCACATATTCCTGTGGTGCAGCCTCAAAGGCTTTCAGTGCCTCTTTTTCCCAGTCATCCGGGACATTTTCCGGGCGCAGAACGTTGAGGCTGGTTATGTGTCCGCGCACTCCATATTGTTCGTAGGATAAATCCATCACCTGACGGGTCATATATGCCGGATTTACCAGTGTAAGTTGGCGTCCGGAGGTGGTCTCAATATCCCGTCTGTCTACGTGCTCTAAATGGGGGTTAGGGGAGGTATGCCTGCTTACAGGTACGTAGACACCTCCCTGATTAGCCGCCCAGCGCCGGTAGGCGATATCTTTGTTGAAGTGTCCATCTGCTTCACTGCGAGCCTGATTGATAACAGCTTTGTGCTCGTTATGGATGTTCCATCCCAGCGAAGCTCCCAGGAGAATAGTCCAGCATAACCAGATCGCCAGGGTGATTCGCATGACGGGAACCTGTCCTGCATGCGCAGGGGGTGCCATTGCTTCAGATCCATGCGGTTTTGCATGTTGGTTAGGGTATGCATCTGTACCGTTATGGGAGGTTACGGACATATCTCCTCCATCGGAGAGTCACAAAGATTTATTTTTTGTTTATTTAAATACTCTAGCATATTTTCCTAATGGCGCCAGAGCAAGTAATGAAAACTTTGGTATTTACATGTCACACTATTCATTTAACTCGGACGCGCTCGAAAAACTGGAGTTGGCAACGAAAATTTTTTTTTACAGTTTGTGCAGCAGATCCATGGAAAGCCCGACAGGCTCCTAGTGCGGTCTTTTTCAATGCGATCAAATCAGGATGTGTTTACAAGTTTGAAGCGTAAGGTCTGTATCAGGCGTTGCAATCCGGATAAGATGTTGTTAGGTTTGATTTTTAATAAAAATTACTATCTGTTTTTAGTGTTTATCTACGTTCTGGTATTTTGGAGTAAGAAGGGTTATGCCTTAAATGAGTGTTAAACGGATCATCGGCTATATCATGGTTGTGTTTGTATTGTGCTGCGGAATGGACTACCTGGTGCTGCAGTCAATACGCCATGAGCGCCTTGTTAATCATAAACAGCAATTACAGACTCATTTGGACCAGGTTCGTGCGGTTCTTGACAGCCGGGTGAACTCCAGTCTGTTGCTTATGCGCGCCCTGTCAACCTATATCGCAATTAATCCAGACCTGGATAAGAAAGAATTCGAGCGCATCAGTGAAGAGGTGATGCGCCATCGCAACCACCTGCTCAACCTGGTTGCCGCTCCCGATTTTGTAATTCGCTATGTATACCCCCGCGCAGGAAATGAATCCCTTATCGGGGTGGACTATCGTGATCTGTCGGGTCAGTGGGATTCGGTGCGCACAGCTTATGCGCAAAAGACCATGGTGGTTGATGGTCCGGTTTCACTGGTTCAGGGTGGAAACGGGATTGTGGGCAGGATCCCAGTGTTCAGCAGCAATGGTGGGGATCGCCATTTCTGGGGTATTGTATCTGCGGTTATAGACAGTGAGACCCTTCTGCAACAGGTGGAAGATGCGGCTGAGGCTGCAGGACTCCAGATTGCCTTGAGGAAAAAGGCGGATAAACGGGTATTCTGGGGTGATGAATCTCTGTTTGCAGCCCAGGATTCAATAAAATCAATTATTTCACTGCCTGGTGGCGATTGGGAGTTAGCGGCCCAAGCTGAATCAGCGCCCTCTTTAAGCCAGCGTTTGGTTTGGTTTATTCACGGTGGATTTTTAATGCTGGGCGGAATGCTTGCCTGGGGCGGGCTCCTGAAACTTAAAAATGACTCTGCGCTTAAGTCCAGTGAAAAACGCTTGCGCGATATTCTCATGAATTCCTCGGGGTGGATATGGGAGACCGATGACCAATCATCTTATACCATGATTGCGGGTGAGGTAGATAAGATACTCGGATACTCCCCGAGTGAATTGAAGGGGATGGAGCTTGAATCCAGCGTGATCAAGGAGCAGCGTCCTGATTTCAAGCGTCAATTAGTGAATTGCCGCGACAGGCGTCAGACGATGCCGGATATCGAAACCTGGCATGTGCATAAGAATGGGTCGCGCGTATGTCTGCTGGCGAGTGTTGTGCCCGTTTTTGCCAGTTCGGGGCGCTTTGTCGGCTATCGCGGGGTGTATAAAGATATTACCACCAGAAAGAAACTCCAGGTAGAGATTGAAGAAAGTAAGAAACTTCTGGATCTGTTTTTCGCCCAGTCCATGGATGGTTTCTTTTTCATGATGCTGGATGAGCCTGTAAACTGGGCTGATGCAACTATAGAAGAACGTGAGAGATTACTTGAGTATATCTTTAATCACCAGCGTATGACCCGCGTCAACCAGGCTGTTCTGGAGCATTACCAGGTAAAAGAGGAGGATATTATAGGTCAGACTCCGGCAGACTTTTTTAAGCACGATTTGCCGGAGGGCAAGCGTCTGTGGCGAAGACTGTTTGATTACGGGCGTCTGCATATTGAGACAACAGAAAAACGCGCTGATGGCAGCAGTATCGTTATCGAGGGTGACTACCGCTGCATCTACAACCGCGCTGGGGCCGTAACCGGACATTTCGGTGTTCAACGTGATATAACCGCTGCGCGCGATGCCGAACATGAGCTTAAACGCTATATTGAAATAGTAGATGCTAATGTTCTTACCAGCCAGACCGATCTTGATGGTAACATTACTTATGCGAGTGAAGCCTTCTGTCGAATCTCAGGTTATGCAGTGCACGAACTTCTGGGGCAGAATCACAACATTATTCGTCACCCGGATATGCCTGATTCACTCTTTGAGGATATGTGGCAGACAATAAAATCAGGCCAATGCTGGCACGGAGAATTGAAAAATAAAACCAAGGACGGCGGCTTTTACTGGGTGGATTCTACCGTGTCCCCCATGTGCGACAGTACGGGAACGGTATATGGCTATATGGCGGTACGCCATGATATTACAGATAAAAAACGCATTGAAAAGATTTCCATAACCGATCCACTTACGGGTATTTTCAATCGCCTGAAGCTTGATGAGGAGTTACAAAACGAACATACCCGTTTTGAGCGCTATGGACAGAAGTTTGCGCTTATTCTATGTGATATCGATCATTTTAAACGCATTAACGATACCTATGGTCATCTGAGTGGGGATAAAGTATTGCAGGAGTTTACAGCTCTAATCAATGAGCACCTGCGCGATACAGATGTGCTGGGTCGCTGGGGCGGAGAGGAGTTTCTCATTATTGCTCCAGGCACTGATATCAGTGGCGCTCTTAAACTCGCAGAGAAGCTACGTAGTGCAATCGCAAACTTCGATTTTACTGATGTAGGCACGGTGACCTCAAGCTTTGGTGTTGCTACCGTTGCAGAGGGGCTAGAGCGTGCTCAAATCGTTAAAATCGTTGATGAAGCCTTGTATAAGGCAAAAGAGCAGGGGCGCAATCAGGTAGTAGGGGCACAGGGGTAGTGTTTTAAATACCATCCAGAACTTCACGCACCGTTTTATCCAGTTCCGGTAATTCCACCGGTTTGCGCAGGTACGCGTCAATATGCAGCTCTGAGCTTTTCTGCTCATCCACTTTACTGCTGTGACCAGTGCAGATGATGGTGCGTATCTCAGGGCAAATCTGTTTGAATTGCGCCAACATCTCTACCCCGGTTAGTTCCGGCATGGTCTGATCACTTATCACTAGATCGAAATGATCCGGGTTAGCGCGAAACAGTTCGAGTGCCTCCGTGCTGCTGGTGATGCTTGCCACCTCATATCCGAGAGATTCGAGTTGTTCTTCAAGCAGGGCAGCGAGGATCTCTTCATCGTCCACTACCAGAATTTTTTCTGTCCCACCCTCTGGCTTTGCATTTTGCTTTGTTTCCACTTCTTCGTGCGCTGAGGCGTCTACAAGGGGAAAATATAGTTCAAATGTAGAGCCAGCCCCGGGCTGGCTGGTTACATTGATGAATCCACCATGCTGCTTGATCATACCCTGCACCGTGGCCAAACCCATACCTGTGCCTTCACCAACCCCTTTTGTTGTGAAAAACGGGTCAAATATTTTTTCCTGTAAGGCATGATCCATACCACAACCATTATCCTGCACCATCAGACGCAGAAACCAGCCCGCTTCGCATTCATAGGGCGCGGGGATGGTATTTTCTCCTATCCACACACTGTCGAGGCTGATGTCAATCTCGCCCTTTTCATCCATGGCGTGTACTGCATTATTGCACAGATTAAGAATCGCTTCCTGTATCTGTCCTTCATTGGCGCATGCCTGAGCTGAAAGCACATCAGGGTCAATGTTGAGATCGATATATACACTTGTGGGGATGGTTGAGCGCGCCAGATTAACTGTTTCCTCTACCACGGTGCTGAGATCCAATGTTTTTTTCTCGGTAGAACCGCGGTGGCTGTAGGTGAGGATCTGCTGCACCAGATCGCGCGAGCGTAACGTGGCGGTACGCGCATTGCTGAGGAGGCGCTCCACCTTGTTAGGATTGCTGCGTTCGTGTTGAGCCAGATCGAGGCTCGCAAGAATGATGGCGAGGTTGTTGTTGAAGTTATGCGCAATCCCCCCGGCCATAATACCTATCGCCTCCATTTTGAACTTCTGATGCAGTTTTTCTTCCGCCTTGAGACGCTCATTTACCTGGGACTGTAGTGCCAGAGTCTGCTGAGCCACCCGTTTGCGTAATGTGTAGGTCCACAAAAGTGAAAGAGCCAGTAAGGCGAAAACCGGTCCGGCAATAAATATGCTGTACTTTATGAGCTTCCGCCTGTCTATACCATCTTCACTTAAGGGCTCAATCCACTTCTGCCTGATCTGGCGATAAGTTCCGGTCGCCTTTAATTCAGACATTCCGTGATTGAAGACCTGCAGTACGTAGTGTTTCTTTGGCGAAGTGGCGAAACAGTATTCAGGCGTGACAACAGACTTTTCACTCAGGTGTATATTGTCAATCCCGTTCTGTTTGATCCAATACAGGGCGGAAAGCCTGGTCATAAGGGCGTAATCTGCATCCCCACGCGCAACCGTGGCCAGAGCTTCCTCCTGACTGGTGGTTAAAATCAGATCATCGTTGTAACCGAACTCCAGCGCCTTGTCGTGCATGATGTCGCCCCGTTGCACAGCAATACTTTCCCCGGCAAGTTGTTCAAGGTTGTCTACGGGTGGGGCATCATTGTGCCTCACGATTACATGGCTCACCATGGTGTGTGCCG
>JAWOFA010000022.1:0-7911 GCA_046482505.1 Desulfuromonadaceae bacterium
ACCACAGCCCGGGCACCATTTTACCTCAGCATCAGAGGCGAAGTCTTTTTTAGTTAGTTGTGTATCTGCCATGGTATTTTATTCTCCTAACATTTCGTTGACTTTGTCGATTACCTCATACTCGCGGAACGGGTCGCCCTGTACCTTTGAGAGGCTTTGAACGTCAACCAGGAACTTGGCGCGCAGGAGCACGCTCAGCTGACCCATGTTGAGCTCAGGTACGAGAATCTTGTCAAAGCGGCTCATGACGTCGCCCAGGTTCGGCGGGAAAGGCCATACCCAGCGAAGATTGATGCCGGATACGGACTTGCCATCTTCGATAAGACGGTCAACCGCACCTTTAACCGCGCCAAAAGTACCACCCCAGCTGATTACCAGTACCTTGCCGGATTCCTTGCCGTTGACCTCAACTTCAGGAAGAACTGCGGCGAGGTTGTCTACCTTGGCTTTACGGGTTTCGGTCATGATCTGGTGGTTCATGGGATCATGGCTCACAGCACCGGTGAGGGCGTCTTTTTCCAGGGTGCCGATGCGGTGCTGTACCCCTTTGGTTCCGGGGATAGCCCAGTCACGTGCGAGGGTCTCTGGATCGCGCTTGTAGGGCTGATAGGTCTCGCCCGGATGATCTTCCGGCTTCCAGAAGTTTACATATGGGGTGAGGTCTTCAAGCTCGTCCATGCTGGGTACTTTCCAGGGACAGCTGCCCTGGCCAATGTAACCGTCAGTGAGGACGATAACCGGAGTGCGATACTTCAGAGCAATTTTTGCACCCTGATAGGTTGCGTCAAAGCAGTCAGCCGGGCTGAGAGCTGCGATGATAGGCATATAGCTGTCACCGTTACGCCCGAACATGGCCTGGAGGAGGTCAGACTGCTCGGTCTTGGTTGGCAGGCCGGTACAGGGGCCGCCACGCTGAACGTTGACGATTACCAGAGGTACTTCGAGGATCAGAGCCATACCCGCTGCTTCAGTTTTTAGAGCCAGCCCCGGACCGGAAGTGTTAGTGAATGCGAGATTGCCAGCGCACGCAGCCCCAACAGCAGTACAGATACCTGCGATCTCATCTTCCATCTGCATGGTTACCAGACCCAGATCCTTGAATTCAGAGGCGTAGTGGAGCAGGTCGGTTGCCGGGGTGATAGGGTAGGAGCCAAGGAACGGCTGCAGCCCTGATTTGTGCCCTGCGGCAGCCATGGCTAGAGCAGAAGCGTCATTGCCTGTGATGTTGCGGTACAGACCTTTTTCGATCTGGGCCGCGCCGAGGTCATAGCGCTCCTGGAACATGATGGTGGTTTCACCATAGTTCAGCCCCGCTTTGAACGCGCGGGTGTTGGCTTCTGCAACCTGAAGCAGAGGCTTCTTGGATTTGGCGCCGAATTTCTCTTCGATGAAGTCAAGAACCAGCTGCTGATCTTTGTTGAAAAGCCAGCACAATACACCCATGGTGAAGAAGTTCTTGCAGCGATCTTTTGCCGCATTGGTCATGTCCATGTCGGAGAGGGCTTCACGCACCAGGGTAAACATGGGGATAGCTTTTACATCGTAGCCTTTGAGGGTGCCATCTTCGAGAGGGTTACCTTCGTAGCCCACCTTCTGCAACGCTTTTTCAGTAAAAGAGTCGGAGTTGGTGATGATCATGCCGCCGGGCTTAAGGTCCTTACAGCTGTGCTTTACTGCAGCGGGGTTGAACGCTACAAGCACATCAGGGTGGTCACCTGCGGTGTAGATCTTGTGATCCCCGAGACACATCTGGAATCCGGATACCCCGGCGATGGTTCCGGAAGGGGCACGGATTTCTGACGGATAGTCCGGCAGGGAGTTAACATCATTACCGTCCAATGCTGCCAGAGCGGTAAGCTGGTTGCCAATGAGCTGCATGCCGTCGCCGGAATCACCGGCGAATTTTACGACAATTTGCTCAGATTTTGTGAGTTTTGCATTCTCAGCCATACTGTCTCCTGTTAAATAACGATATGTTCTATGTCCCCGTCTGCTACAGCGTTTGCAACAGACGATAAACCAATAACAAATAGGATTGAATATCAACAACCCCGTTGCCTAGGTACCATGTACCTATAGTTAAACGGGGTTTTGTATATCACCAAATTAGTTTGGGCGCAAGAAGCGATAACACCTAAACTATTAAATAATTGACTTTTTCAGCCAGGCTATATGGTTCCAACAGTGCGATTAAATATATTGGTTGTGCTCTGAAGGGTTAGGATGGCTGTAGGTAAGCAACAAGGGCAATGTTGCCATTGCCCTTGTTGTGTGGATTTATGTAGCCCGTATCTTACATTATGACTTCAGGATGTCTGCCATGTCCGGGAGGATGTTGGGCAGTTCATCGATGAGGCCTTTAACCGCGGCAACAGAGTTGTTGAACAGTGCCTGCTCTTCATCGTCAAGCTCGAACTCGATGATTTTTTCGATGCCGTCGGAACCGAGGACGCAAGGTACACCTACATAGTAGTTGTCTACACCGAACTCACCCTTAAGCAGGGCACATACAGGCAGAACACGCTTCTGGTCGCGCAGAATGGCTTCAGCCATAGCGATGGCGGAGGAAGCCGGGCTGTAGAACGCAGAACCGTTACCGAGGAGCTTAACAACTTCGCCGCCGGCCATCTTGGTGCGCTCAACCATAGCAGTCATAACTTCTTTGGCTTTCGCTTCGCCGTGCTTGCGTACCAGCTGCTCCATTACCGGAACACCGTTTACGTTGGCGTAGCGTACGATGGGAACCATAGTGTCGCCGTGACCGCCAAGTACCATGGCATTTACGTCGCGTACGGACACACCAAGTTCCCAGGCGATGAAGGTACAGAAACGGTTGGAGTCGAGAACCCCTGCCTGGCCCATAACGCGCTCGGGCGGGAAGCCGGTAACCTTCTGGCACAGGGTAACCATGGCGTCGAGCGGGTTGGAGATGATGATTACAAATGCGTCGGGAGCAAATTCTTTGATCCCTTCGGAAACCTGCTTCATGATTTTGGCATTTACTGCGAGCAGGTCGTCACGGCTCATGCCCGGTTTACGCGGCAGACCGGCAGTAACAATAACTACGTCTGAGCCGGCGATATCTTTGTACTCATTGGTACCTTTGAGATCAACGTCGAACTGGTCAACGCGAGCAACCTCGGCAATGTCCAGCATCTTGCCCTGGGGCATATTTTCTACGATGTCAAACAATACAACATCGCCCAGTTCACGCAGTGCGCAAAGCTGTGCGAGTACGCCACCAATCTGTCCACCACCAATAAGGGAAATCTTCGATCTTGCCATGTGTTCTCTCCTTCAAATCAATAAAATGAATAAAAAGCCGGAGTGACAACATGTCACACCGGCACGAGTAAATAAAGTCAGAGGCAATGAAGGCTGGACACTACGGCATCCGCATTTTTACGCACGCTGGTACCTGTGCTGTGTAGCCAGTTCCCTTTTACTGCGGGAACTGCGTCGATACCGTGTGTACTGAGGCTTGATTTCATGCCGATAGAATCCCGTTTTCTGTCATTTGTCCAGTGCTGTGAGTTGCGGTCTATTTGCTCCGCACCCACATAACAGGTATACAGTATGCAAAAGGGGGTATGCTGTCAAGTGAATTTGGGGAGAAGATGCTGAGTTGATGCGTACACGTAGTATGAAAATGTAACACTGATTTATTTGTCTTCAGAGGAGTTTTGTAAGAGCTGTTCTGCGGGGTTAAAGATGGGGCTTCTTTTGGCTTTAGTGCGTGCCTGTTCCTTGTCCGGTTCAGAGATGTCACGCGGGATGTTTAGTATCTGGCCGGGATAAATCTGGCGCGGGTCTTTGATTTGATCGCGGTTGGCCCGGTAGATAAGAGGCCAGAGCATACCGTCGGCGTAAATAAATGGTTGACTTGCTATGGTGTAGAGATTTTCGCCACCTTTTACAGTGTACTGTATGATTGTTGCCGGGGGCTGGACAGGTTGTGCTGAAGTTGTTTGTACCGGAGTGGAAATTATCACCTCTTCAGGCTGACTCCGGGTTGAGGCCTGATCAGAGGTTAAGGAGGGGATCTCCCTGTCTGTGGCAGCTGCAGAATCATCTGATTTATCGGCTGGATAATCGTTCACGGTTATGCTGCCGGGGTTTTTAATCTCACTTTGCTCTTCGTCCTGCAGATCAGCCTGTTCAAGAGTAGTTTTGCTTTTATCCGGTTCGGGTGATATTGATTTATCGGCTGCATCAGATTCTCCTTGAACACAAGATTCGCAGGGGGCCTTCTCGTTTCGAGGTGTGTGGGCGTCCTTGCCCTGGAAGGTGCTGCAGCTGCTGACAATTAAAAGCACTACAAGTGCGAAGCCACAGCGCCAGAGTTTGCTGTAGCTTTTGTGCCAGCGCCTGGGTTCAGGCCTGGGTGTGTTTGCGGTTGTAGTTGACTTTATGCTCATATGAGTGTGGTTTCGTGCCGGATCGCTTATGGCATATACGATCACTGTGTTTTTTTGCTGTGCAGCAGCCATTCTTGCTCCCCGGTGTTGGTCAGGATGCAGGAATGGCTTTGCTGAATCACCGATGGTTTTCCTGTTAGCCTTTTTTTGTTTTGCGCAGGCGCAGAGAAAGTTCCTGTAATTGCTTTTCGTCCACTTCGCCGGGTGCATCCGAGAGCAGACATGTCCCTTTTTGGGTCTTGGGGAATGCGATTACGTCACGGATGGAGTCGGAGCCGGTAAGGATCATGGCAAGGCGGTCGAGACCGAAAGCTAGGCCGCCATGGGGAGGGGCTCCATACTGAAGAGCATCGAGAAGGAAGCCGAATTTGACCTGCGCTTCTTCCGTGCCGATGCCAAGGAGCTCGAACATCCTGCTCTGTACCTGTTGGTCGTGAATACGGATACTGCCGCCGCCGATTTCGGAACCGTTGAGCACCAGGTCGTACGCCTGGGCGCAGGCCTTGCCAGGATCTGTCTCAAGGAGGGGGATGTCTTCATCGCGCGGGGCGGTAAAGGGGTGATGAACCGCGCAGTGGCGCTGCTCCTCTTCATCCCATTCCAGCAGGGGGAAGTCAGTGACCCATACGAACTTATATGTGTTCTTATCTGTAAGACCGAGTTTATGCCCTAAATGACCGCGCAGGCGCCCGAGAGCTTCGTTGGTAATTTCGGCGCTGTCGGCTACAAACATGAGCAGGTCACCGGGCTTGGCGTCAAATGCCTGATTGATCTGTTCCATCTCTTCGGGGGTGAAGAATTTGCCGATGGGGGACTGCCAGCCATCTTCGTTTACCTTTACCCATGCGAGCCCTTTAGCGCCGTAGATCTTGACGAAGTCGGTTAAGTCGTCCATGTCCTTGCGTGAGAATTTACCACAACCTTTAGCATTGATCCCCTTAACCAGCCCCTGTTTTGCAGCGGTATCGGCAAAAACCTTGAAGCCGCAGCCTTGTGCCAGGTTAGTGATATCAACCAATTCCAGATCGAAGCGCAGATCAGGGTTGTCCACTCCGAAGCGATCCAGAGCCTGAGAGTAGGTCATGCGTGCCATGGGTAGTGTGACCTCGATATCCATGGTCTCCTTGAATACCCGTGCGATCATGTTTTCCATGGTGGTGATTACGTCATCAGCGGTGACAAAGCTCATCTCGCAGTCGATCTGGGTGAATTCGGGCTGGCGGTCAGCGCGCAGATCCTCATCACGGAAGCATTTCACAATCTGGCAGTAGCGATCATATCCCGAAACCATGAGGAGCTGCTTGAACAGCTGTGGTGACTGGGGAAGGGCGTAGAAATGCCCCCCATTGACGCGGCTCGGGACGAGAAAGTCGCGCGCTCCTTCAGGGGTGCTCTTGGTTAATACCGGGGTCTCAATTTCGAGAAAACGCTCTTCATCCAGGTAGGTGCGCACTGCACGTGTGATCTTGTGCCGCAGAATCATATTCTGCTGCAGGGTAGAGCGGCGCAGATCCAGGTAGCGGTACTTGAGTCTGAGGTTCTCCGCTACTTCGATGTGTTCATCCAGGCCGAACGGCGGGGTTTTGGATTGATTGAGGATCTTGAGTTCACTCACCTCGACCTCAACCTCACCGGTTTTCATTTTGGGGTTTACCGTCCCTTCAGGACGCGGGGAGACCTTGCCGGTAATCGCGATAACATATTCGCTGCGTACGGTGTCGGCTTTGGCATGGGCTTCTGAATCGCGATCCGGATCAAGGGCGAGTTGCGCCACCCCTTCGCGGTCGCGCAGGTCGATAAATATCAGTCCGCCATGGTCGCGGCGCCGCTGAACCCATCCCATCAGGCATACCTCCTGCCCGATTAGCTCACTTGTCAATTCACCACAGTAGTGGCTGCGCTTCCATTGTCCCAGTGTGTCGTTCAACGGCTTTCCTCCCGATATTGATATTTTATGTGTAAAGCGTAATTAAATCAGTTGTTTATTCTGTGGTATTTCAATGCCCGGGTATGATTCTAAGCGGTGTTTGAACCATTTAGATCGGTAAGGGGGGCATTATGCACCACAAGATAGTTGTGCAAAACAGAGCGAGACATTATAGGCGCTATGCTGTCATTCCGTCAAGCGCTGCAGCAATTCCTGAGCGAGTTTGTCGAGTTTAATCTCCTGCTCTGTACCGTCTGCCATACATTTCAGTTTAGCTGTTCCGGTATCGAGCTCATTTTCACCCAGAACCAGAGTGAATGTGCTTCCGAGTTTGTTGGCCAGGCGCATTTGTGCTTTCAGGCTTTTCCCGGAGAAATCCATATGGGCATAGATGTTTTGGCGCTGAAGGCGGTTGAGAAGGATAAAGCCCTCGTTTTGAGCACGTTCACCCAGCGCAGCGAGAAACAATTGCGGTGCCTCGGCACGCAGTTTTGCCTCGTCTAGCAGAAGTACCAGACGTTCTACCCCCATGGCAAAGCCGATTCCCGGGAGTTCCGGGCCGCCGAGTTCCTGAATTAAACCATCGTAGCGACCCCCGGCCGCGACTGCATTTTGCGATCCGAGGGCGGTGGTGACCATCTCAAATGTAGTCTTGGTATAGTAGTCGAGCCCACGCACCATGCGATCGTTTATTTCAAAGTCAACCCCCAGTGTGTGCAGATGCTGCTTCACAGATGAGAAATGTTGCTCGCATTCTATGCACAGGTGTTCAAGAACCGAAGGTGCGTGTGCTGTAGCTTCTTTGCATCCGGCAGCTTTACAATCCAGCACACGCAGGGGATTGGTGGCATAGCGCCGCTTGCAGTCATCGCACAGGGAATCAATACGCATGGCAAGAAACTCAATCAGGGTTGTGCGATACCCCGGGCGGCATGCACTACACCCCAGGGAGTTGATCTGCAGACTTACATTGGTGATGCCCACTGTTTCGAAGAAATGGCTCAGCATTGCAAGTACCTGAGCGTCAATGCGCGGATCATCCTCACCTATAGCTTCCGCACCGATCTGGTGGAACTGGCGATAACGCCCCTTTTGGGGGCGTTCGTAGCGGAACATGGGCCCCATGTAGTAGAGTTTGGAGCCGTTGGTTTCGTTGTAGAGTTTATGCTGAATGAATGAGCGCATTACTGGCGCAGTTCCCTCGGGTCGCAGAGTGATGGAGTTGTTGCCTTTGTCTTCAAAGGTGTACATCTCCTTTTCGACGATATCCGTGGTTTCACCAATGGAGCGGCAGAACAGCTCGGTTTTTTCCACGACCGGAACCCGGATCTCTTTGTAGCCGTAGTTGTGGAAAATCAGACGCGCCTGCTGCTCGAGGAACTGCCATGCTGCGATGTCCTGGGGTAAAATATCGTTCATCCCCTTGATGCCGGTAATACTCACGTGGATCTCCTTCTATTAAGGCTGTTGTGTGGATATTTAGAAATATATGTAGTTACAGAAGAGGCTCTTGCAAAAGTCGTCATCCTCGTGAAAACGGGGATCCAGTTTTTGGGTCAGGCCCGA
>JAWOFA010000052.1:0-56258 GCA_046482505.1 Desulfuromonadaceae bacterium
AGGGCGGCAACGAGAAAAAACGCTGCGGAAGAGATATCCCCCGGCACTTCCAGTTCTTTCCCATGCAACTCCTGCCCACCCTCGATGCGCACACCGCCGGAGAATGATTCGAGTTCAACCCCCATATGGCGAAGCATGCGCTCGGTATGATCTCTCGATACATGAGGTTCATGCACCGTGGTTGTACCTTCTGCCTTCAGTCCTGCCAGAAGGATTGCAGACTTAACCTGGGCACTTGCTACGGGTGAATTATAGCTGATGCCACGCAGCTGGGATCCACGGATCGCCAGTGGAGCGCAGCGGTTGTGCTCGCGCCCCCAGATCTGTGCGCCCATCAGGGCGAGTGGATCTATAACCCGTGCCATGGGACGACGGCGCAGATAGCGATCTCCGCTTAAAACAGAAAAAAATTCCTGACCGGCAAGCACTCCGCTCATGAGGCGCATGGTGGTCCCGGAGTTGCCGCAGTCAAGCACATCAGCTGGTTCCTGCAAACCTGCTAATCCGGAGCCACTCACCTTGAGCTCACCATATACCGGCTCTTCAATCTTTACCCCCATCGACTTGAATGCATTGAGGGTAGCAAGGTTATCCTCCCCGCGCAGAAAACCGCGGATATATGAATCACCATGAGCCAGCGATGCAAACATGATACTGCGGTGGGATATCGATTTATCTCCGGGGACAATAATCTCCCCCTTAAGACCCATGCTGGGACTTATCTGCTGAATTTCCACGCTAATCTCCCTCTGTGTTTCTGTCAGTGGTGCTGACAATGGCATCTCGACTCAGTTTTGACTGGCGAAAAAACTGCTCCAGTCGCTCTCCATCACGGGCTGTGATATCCGCCTTCAGCTCTGCGAGAAAAGTCTCGAATTGTTCGAGCATTTCCAGAATGGCACTGCGATTGTCCGAGGCTATATCACGCCACATCACCGGATCAGAGGATGCAATACGGGTAAAGTCAAGGAATCCCCCCGCCGAATACTCGAGAATATTCTCCGCATATTCATCGTAGTTACTCACAGAATTGACCAGAGCATACGCAATCATGTGTGGCAAATGACTGATAGCGGCGAGGATACGATCGTGCTTGCGCACATCCATCATAACCACCTCACTTCCGGCACAGCGCCATAGCTGAGCTATCACCTCAACAGCTGCAGCTGGAGTTGCCTTCGTAGGGGTAAGGATGCAGCGCTTGCCGCGGTAGAGTTCGGCAAAGGCCGCCTGGGGGCCGCTTTTTTCGGTGCCGGAGATAGGATGACCTGGAACATACGCAACGCCGGCGTTGAGAGCGGCAGGCTCTATCCCCTCTACAACGGACTCTTTAACGCTGCCTGTATCAGTGAGAATTGCATCAGTGCGCATATATGGCAGAACCTGAGCCGCTACTTCGGGAAGACAGCGTACCGGCAACGCGAGAACCACCACATCGGCAGCAGCCACCGCAGTGGCTATGTCCACAGCGGTTTTATCCACTAAACCCAGTTCCAGTGCCCGCTGCATATGTTCCGCACTCTGATCCCAGCCGGTAATCTCGCGCACGGCTCCGGCCTGTTTCAAAGCCAGTGCCATGGATCCGCCGATAAGACCGACACCAACAAGCGTTATGCGTTCAACAACTACATCTCCCATGGGTAACTAACCCCGCGCCCGCGGATAGGAACCGAGCACCTTGAGAAACTTGCAGTGTGGTTCAAGTTCACTGATGGAAGAGCTCACGGGTTCGTTGTCGATATGCCCCTCCATATCAAGAAAGAAGATATACTCCCAGGCGCGTTTTTTCAGCGGGCGACTCTCGATTTTGGAGAGATTTACCCCACGTTTGCTGAACGGTTCGAGCATGCGCCACAAAATCCCGGGCTCATCATTGATACAGAACATTATGCTGGTTTTGTCTTGCCCTGAAGGGGCGGGGAACTGGTCACTTATCACCAGAAAACGGGTAAAATTATTGGGGTTGTCCGCAATACTTACCTTGACCGCACGCAGATCATAACGCGATCCGGCCATGGCACTTGCGATAGCTGCGGCATTGCGGTCACCGGCGGCAAGCTGCGCCGCAGCGGCGGTACTCGCTACATCGATGAGGGGTATATCGGGCATATTCTCCTCCAGCCATTTGCGACACTGCGCCAAGGCCTGGGGATGCGAATATATACGCTGAATATCCTCTATGTTTCCGGACAGGGAGAGTAGATCGTGGGATATTTCGAGAAGGATCTCGGCATAGATTTTAAGCTCGGTTTCCATAAACATATCCAACGTGTGGGTAACTACCCCTTCATTGGAATTTTCCACCGGTACCACACCATAATCAGCACGCCCGCGCTCCACTTCATCAAATACAGCAGAAATACTTTTTTGCGGGACGAGCGTAGCGGAGAGACCAAACTGTTGCATGGAGGCAACATGGGTGAAGGTAGCAACGGGGCCGAGAAACGCCACCTTCATGGGCTCTTCCAGTGCAAGGGAAGCGGAGATTATCTCACGAAACACCCGGCGGATTCCATCCTCGGGGAAGGGACCGCTACTTTGGGCACAGAGGCGCTCGTAGATGGCGTTTTCGCGACTGGGCACGTAGAAAGGGGCAGAGTTATCCTTTTTGGCCTCTCCCACCGCCATAACTACTCTGGCGCGCTCATTAAGCAACTCCAGAATATTATCATCAATAGTGTCAATCGCTTCACGCAAAGGCTTGAGATCATCACTCATGTAAACGGTCTTTTGGATATGACATTTAAGTGCTCCAGAGCTATCAGGGTAACGCGCAGCGATAAGGCAGCACCGGCATGAGAGTATAGCTCTCTACAATAAAACAGGGGTTCAGGGGTGAGAAAACATACCCTAATACCCATGGAAACGCAAGATGGCAACACTCACTGTATAAAAAGGGGGAAAAAGAAGCTACGAGCCGATTATCTTAACCAGCACACGTTTGGGGCGTCTGCCGTCAAACTCTCCATAGAAAATCTGCTCCCAGGGACCAAAATCAAAATCGCCATCACTGATGGCCACCACAACCTCGCGCCCCATAATGGTACGTTTAAGGTGTGCATCACCGTTATCTTCACCGGTGCGGTGATGTGCGTAGCCATGCAGATCGTAAGGTGCGATTTTTTCGAGCCAGCCGGCAAAGTCCTGATGCAGACCGGACTCGTTGTCATTGATAAATACCGATGCCGTGATGTGCATGGCATTGACCAGACACAGCCCCTCGCGGATGCCGCTCTCCTGGACACATTTTTTTACATCCCGGGTGATGTTCACAAAACCGGTGCGCTCCGGCAGTTCAAACCACAACTCTTCGCGATACGATTTCATATTTGAGCCCTTATTCAAGTCCAAAGTGAAAAGTTCACAGTCCCGCTATCCACACCTACTCACGATAGCTCTCTTCCACCGCAGGATTGACCCACGGTTGACTGAACCAGTACCAGCGATTGTCCTTATCCTGCGCAGTCAGAGTGTACTTGCTGCGTCTTCCCTGGAGCGGGCCCTGGGCCTGCACCCGGTATATACCTTTATCCTGATCAACTACTTCAGGAACAACCGGTTCCTGCCCGGGGATATAGCACTTCATAGTGGAGACCTGAAGATCAGGATTACTGAGCCTGAATACCATTTCCGGCGCCTCAGCGGCAGAGGGTAGAAGTGGAGTCTCCGGGCGGATAACCTCGATATCCATAGCGTTCATGTTCAGGTTGCTGCGCAAGCGCTCCATGCTTACATAGTTACCCCCCATAGGGTAGCGCGCCAGAGCATACAGAGGCGAATCTGCCCCTACTGGACCAGACTGCTGTCCGAAAGCAGCGTCAAACCCCATATCCTCAACAATCGCCATCAACTCGGGAGAATATTCGCCATAGGGATAGGCAAACATTTCAGGTTCATATCCAAGATGGGTGGCAAAAGCCTGCTGCGCGGTAGAGATATCCTCGCGTACCTTCTCATCCCACTCTTTAGTTCCATGTTCCTGCGGCAAGCTGACATAGTAAGGATGATGCGCGGAGTGATTGCCAATCTCGATATTCGCTTTTTCATCCAGGGCGCGTAGCTGATCCCAACTCATATAGCTGCCCCCGCCCACCCCATCAGTGTTGACAAACAGCGTCATGGGCATTTCGTACTTATCCAGCAACGGGACTGCACCCTCAAGTACGCTGGCATAGGCATCATCAGCGCTAAGCCCGACACAGCGCGGCGGCAGTTCCTCCCCCCGGCGCAGTTTGGCAACAATTTCGCTCAAGGGGATCACATTGTAGTCTTTATCACGCAGATAGCGCAGATGATCCTCAAACTTCTCCACACTGATATTGGTCGAAGGGTAACGTGCATCACCGAAACGGTGGTACACAAAAATCGTGGCAGAATCCTTCGCCTGCAGCGGAACAGGCCAGAGAGAAACACATATCAGTAGTGCACAAAAAGCCAAAACCGCATGTAGCGGAGATAAAAACTGAGTGCGCGTAGATTTACTTGCCACATATGTAGGCGTATTTATGTCACACGAACGACCGTTTTTTAGTATCAATCTTCCTCCTCATGGTTTTTTTTAATTTCTCGCTTACGTTTAACTTCATTGCGCAAATAGCGCCTGATGCTGTTACGCGCACGCGGTGTTACCGCCCAGTCAAGCCAGCGGGGCAACACCCCGGGTTCATCCGTTGTCTCTATCTTAACCTGATCCCCATCCATCAGGCGCTGTTTAAGCAGGCAAGTCTGCCCGTTTACGCGCGCACGGAATGCATGCAATCCCAGATCTTCGTGGATAGAAAAGGCAAAGTCGAGTACGCTGCTTCCCTCGGGCAGCACCCATGGTTGTCCAAGTGGGGTGTACACTCGTATAGAGGCGGAGGCGAGACGCAAACGCTCGGTATCAAATACCGACTCTCCTTCCTGCAGACTGTGCATAAGTTCAGCAAAGTTCTCCCTGCTGAACTCAAAACCCGGAGCGAGTACGCCAGATTCATTGAAACGTCCAAGTTTGTGCGTGGTTATCTGGACCCGCAGGCGATACTCGCCACACTGGACCGTGGTTTTAATTGCCTGATATCCATGCTGAGATGGAGTGTTAAGATGGTCACGCAGTTTGCCGGTAATGGGTTGATAGAGGCGGTGCAGCAAACCCAGGGCGGTGTAGGCATCCATGGTTGAGTCAACCAGCACATTCAAACTATACAGAGATGCCACGCCCCGTGTCATGCGCATAGTCGCTTCGAGAGAAAAAGTGCGCCAGCGGTCGCGCAACACCGCATTAAGATGATTGCGACTGAATTCAGACATAATCTCTGCGCGGATGTGTTTGAGACTGCTTTCAGACTGGCGTTTGACCTCATCAAGAACCCTCTGATAGCGCGCGGCGCGCCGCGGGTAGAGGACATGGAGGGAAAGAGCTTCAAGCTCTTCGCCAACCTCGCCCATCCCCAGATGTTTAGCCAGGGGCACATATATTGTGCGGGTTTCCTCGGCAATGAGTATCTGCTTATCCTCTTTCAGAGCGCCAATGGTACGCAGGTTGTCGAGGCGATCCCATAATTTCAGACACACTACCCGAATATCCTCAATAGCGAGCAGAGTCTGCTTACGGTATGTTTCCTCCTTCAGAGCCTCGCGGCTCAAGTTGTCATCATCAACCTTGGTGAGTCCATTCACCAGCAATGCCACTTCAGCGCCGAAGGTATTACTTACCTCCCCCAGGGTTACAGGGGTGTCTTCCACCACATCGTGTAACAATGCGGCAATGATTGAAGGGAAACCCATCCAGTGACGCGCTGCGAGATGTGCCACACGCAGAGGATGGAAAAAATAAGGTTCACCGGACTTACGTACCTGCTGAGCGTGGGATGTACGCGCAAGTTGGACCGCCTGCTGCAGATGCTCAATGCCACGATCAAGATCTGCTTCCGAAAGACTGCCGCCATGATGGGTTACAAGAAGCTCAGCAATCTCATTAACTAGACGCTCCATCTGTGCATCACTGCTTTTCTTGCTCATACCTGCCCCATACCCGAATTTACTTTACACCTACAAACCACACTCACTAACCTTATATACATCACGAACCAATACCTGAACGTTATCCCGGTGGCCATTCCATCTTGCGTCCGGCAAGGAGATGATAGTGGATATGCCCCACCTCCTGGCCGCCATCCGCATTACAGTTGTTAACCACCCTGAAACCGGGCTCATCAAAGCCGCGCTCCCGCGCCAACTGAGCAATAATGCATTGTATATGTCCCAGCAGTGCGGCATCTTCCGGTTCAGCATCAGCGAGGCAGACCATATGCCTGCGTGGAATCACCAGCAGATGCTCCGGAGCCTGGGGATTTATGTCCTCAAACGCCACAACGTATTCATCATCATACACAATCTTGGCGGGAATCTCCCCCGCCACAATCTTGCAGAATAAACAATCCTCCATAACGTTTCCCCTTTGATTGAAACCTTGAATTCGATTAAAACAATAAATGGGGCAAAAACTCAAGCGTTAGAATGCACTTTGCCCCACCGAGCCAAATGCATGAGAAATTCCCGGTTGCCCTTTGCTCCCAAAACAGGACTCTGGCAAGTTGCGACTACTTCCAGCCCTAAGGAAACCGCGCATTGCTCTACATTGTCAACCACCAGTCGGTGTAGAGCTGGATCGCGCACAATCCCCCCTTTACCTACTCGTCCCTTCCCCACTTCAAATTGAGGCTTAACCAGGGCAACAATATCCGCTCTGGATTGCAACAACTCAAGGGTAGGAGGGAGGACCTTTTCCAGGGAGATAAAGGAGGCATCGATAACGGCAAGGTCGGGAGGTGGATCAAGAGCGCCACTACTTAAATCACGAATATTGGTTCTCTCCATATTAACTACACGTGCGTCCTCGCGCAGTTTCCACGCCAACTGACCGTATCCCACATCGACGGCATATACCCTGCTCACTCCCCGCTGCAACAGGCAGTCAGTAAAACCACCCGTGGAGGCTCCAACATCCACGGCTACACGCCCTTCCAACTCAAGGGCAAACTCCTTCAGGGCGTGCTCCAATTTCAGGCCACCGCGTGACACGTAAGCCAGCTCTTGTCCACGAATGCGAATCTCTGCATCCATCTCGACCCTGGTTCCGGCCTTGTCACATACGTTGTCAGAAACCAGGACATCGCCACTCATAATCAGAGCTTGTGCGCGGGTACGTGTAGAGCAAAACCCCCTCTCCAGCAAAATTTTATCCAATCGTTCCTTGGGCACCTGTTTTCCCTGTTATTTATGAATGGTTGGGTATCACCTTTAAGAGACCCGGTGGCACATGTCAATATACGGTTCTGAATCGCCAATAAAGTTGACAATTTTGATCCCCATGCCGGCATATTTAACCTTACGCAATAGATTCGGGGGCACCTTGCGTGACCAGTGAACCCGCCCCTCGAGACGAACGGTCTCTCCTGAAGGCAGTTCCAATTCTATAAGCAGATTTGAGCCCGGCTTATACACGACAAAGGTCTGTATACACAGGCCGGACTCTGAAATATCTGAAGTAAATCCGACTTTTGAAGGGATCTCAGGTCCGTAATGTACCCGCATTCGTTTACGTAACCGCGGTTTGCGGCGTTTATCCGCCATAGATATCACTCCTGAAGGATTTAAAAGGGTAACTATTCAGTATGTTATCTATGTTATCAGTGAGTTGGCTATGCCCATTTAAAGGCATTTTTGGCCCGGATGGCAACATTTACAAACAATCGGCGTCCCTTGACATGGGCACGGCCAACTCTTCAGTTGAATGTTTACTTAAATAGCAACCATGGCTCTGAGTGAGCTAGTCTTTACCAGGTGTAAGAAATAATTCAGGCTGAACGGCACTACCTTCAACTCCAGATTCAAGGACGCTCCAGCCGTTGGAATCGATTGAAGCATTGGGGAGAAAGTCCGGGTTTACTTCAACAGCCAGCGACGGTATCAGGTGCAGAGCAAGGCTACCTTCTATCTCCCCATGCCAGTCTATACTGCCCTGAGCAGCAACCCTCAGCTGTTCATTTCTCCCCAGCAGAGTAAACTTCGGAGCATTACCCGTGGTAAACTCAATTTCCGCCCTTGCAGCAATGAAATCGACTTTGGCTAAAGAGAGGACATCCAACTGATGCGCCAGAACATGGAGGGCATTAACCCCACTTACTGTACCATTCTCCACTGCCAGACGCACACTACCAGATAAATTCTGACGCACACGTAGTTGCTGGGTTCCCGCCCCGGTTAATCTAGCACTCAGATCACTCCTGCCACTGATTGTGCCGCTGAATCCCGGCCATAGCGCGGCAAGTGCCTGCTTGATTTTCAGCTGTTTCCCCTCCAGGTCCGTTCTATAACTGAATCCCTGCTGAGCCAGATCTACGCTGGCGCTGGCACTAATTTTACCTGAGGCGAAGGCAGCATCCATGTTCTGCAGCATCAGTTCATTGTTGGTGATTGAAAAAATCCCCCTGGCATGCTGCAAGGTTACAGTGCGCCAGGCAATAGCGTCCCATGCAAAAGACACTTCAACATCAAAAGGGATTGAATAGGGACCTGGTTCTGATGAAACGCGCGCTATGTCCACCTGGGATTTCTGCGCAGATGAACGCGTATCAGCACGAACCCTGGTTGGGGCAAGCAGATTCCACGCATCGAGCTTTGCCCCTTCTAAACTTAACTTAAAGAGCGGACGCGCTGCGCGCCAGTTGTCACTAAAGATTGAAGCGCGGATATTCTCTCCGCCAATTTTGGCATTCAGTGTGGAGGCGTTTAGTTTGTCTCCCTCAAGTTTAATCTCACCGTTGAAACCAAAACGGATCCCGCCCGCACTCAACCCGGCATCCGCAAGAGTTACTCTGCCCGTACGCACTGAACCATACCTGTCTTTTGCATCTTTACGCCAGGCGAACGTGGCGGAACACGTGCCTGCAGGGGCATATTCTTCAAGATGATAAAGCCATGGCAAAGCTGCATGTGTTGCCAGGGCACGCACTGGCCACTGACGCAATTCTACATCTATAGCATATTCGTGGCGCTCAGCACCAAATGATGCCGTTCCATTGGCTCCAAACTCCAGTTCATCCATGCGCGCATCCACGCGCAACAGTTGTACCCGTCTGGATTGATGTTCCCACTTCAGGTGAAGATTGGCGCTCAACTGCTGTGCGTTGAATGCATCATCTCCGGGAGCAAAGGCGGCTATATCAGAGATATCTGCCTCCACAAAGCGGATATCCCCTTCAAGGTCGACCCCGGCAGGATCAAAATCAACCCGGCACCGGGTAGACAGCCCCAGGCGATTTACCTTGAAAGGTAGATGGTCACGATAGTAAGGCGCAAATGCAACCAGATTGAGCCCTTCGAGTACCAGTTCGAGAGAACCGCGCTCAGTGCGGGGATCAAAATCCCCTTCTACATCCAGGGGTGTTCCATTGAGCTTACCCCAAAAGGTAAAGGTCCACACGCTTTCAGAAGAAAAGTTATCCAGTTGCAGCCCTACATCCTGTAGCCGGGTAAGGCGTGGGATGGAGCCGAAGACGAAATCGCTTACCAGCACTTCTGCATTGGTAATAGTTATGGTGGAGACATGTAAATCCACCTGTTTGTGTTCTTGCGTACTATCAAAAGGGAAGGTTGGATCAGAAGTGTTCTGTGTTTTACGCAACATGTCGCCCACGGCAAGGGTGCCATCAGCATTACGCCGCACCAGCACAGATGGCGTGTTAAGGCGCAACTCATCGACCACAAGACGTCCCTTGAGCAAAGGGAGGAAACGATAGCGCAAGACCGCTTCATCCACCTGCAGCCAGGGCTGCTCCCCATCATCCGTCGCGAGTTCAAGACCAGTTATCCTTACCCCGGAGAACAGATTAACATCTATCCCGTCAAACTCGACATCACACTTTAGCTGCTCTTCGATAACCGGAATGAGAGCGGTGCGGATCTTGTCCGGAGTGGCAAAATAATATATTCCGATAACAGCACTGCATAGCACAAAAATAGCAACTAAGAGCATAATCGCCAACACGCGCATAACGCGCATACTTCTTAAAGCCGCTATTTGCATTAAAAATTCCCCTCGCCGTTGCACCCCGTACCATTAAAAACGGCCTTGCGCTCACCAAACTTAGGCTCAAAGGCAGCTGTTTTTCATGGTATTTCACTTCACTTACGAGAATAGCAGAAATCTTCCCCCTTACCTACAGGCAAAAGAGCGAATGACATCCTACTTCAGATGGCGTAACAGGCGGCGTTGCAAACGCGGGGGCAATACGGATATGTGCTGCCCCGTCCCTTCACTAAGACCATAATACTTCAAATAGGCACATTCCGGTGGGAGGACTCCAGACTGCACTAAGTCAGGAGTCAGTATAGCACATTCAGGGTTCACCTTCTGGCGCTGAGAATAGACCTGACATTCCATGCTACTCTGCTCGAGGTATATACACGGAATATCGGTATAATATAGAGTTTTACGATAGATTATCTTCTGGTAACAGCACCGCCCGCAACGACGGCATATGGATTCCCAGTGTTCATTCACCTGGCTTCAATCCCCCTTAAGACCTTTCAATACGGCACTTACCTCGACAATAAGATCCGCTGCAACAGCACTGTCCTCGAGATCAAGAAAGTGTTCAAAACACTCGCAGGCCTGGGTGACTTCATCCGCATCCATATAAAGATAGCCGAGGGTGAGCCATGCCGGGGCACAGCGCTCATCGAGTTCGATGGCACGCTGCGCGTGTTCACGTGCATTATCGCGATCCTGTTTCTCATACAGAACATCAGCCATATTTGCATACGCCTCGGCATCATCGGGATCAATATCCATGGCGCGCTGATACCAGTTTTTGGCCTGCTGCAGGTGACCACTCTCAAAAAACATGTCACCGAGGGAGTTAGCCGCCGCAAAGCAGTTTTCATCAATCTGGAGTGCTTTGTGAAAATACTCTTCTGCTTTTTCGCACGCTTGCTCTGCAATTTTAACCAACCCTATTCTGACATTGGCTTCTGCCGCAGATCCCGCTTCGGAGAGCAACTGCCTGTAGCAGTCAATTGACTCTTCGTGTTTTCCCCGCACAAAGTACTCATCCCCAAGGGCAAACAGAACTTCGGCCGGAGCATCTCCATTCTCGAGGCGCTGCTGCAAAAGAGAAATAGCTCTATCTTCTGCACCATCTGACCCCAGCGCTTCAGCGAAAAGCACGAGCAAATCATCGTCCTCGGGAAATTGTGCATATCCCTGCTCCAGAACCTTTACTGCTGCAGAGTAGTCACTCCGTTCCAGGTGATCCAGCGCAGCATTCGTAATCTCTTCGAGGGTCATAGCCATATCTTTTTCCTCTGCTAGGCAAAACAAATGACGTGTTTATCCATAGCCACGGATATCAGGGGTTCCAACACGCGCAAAGTTCTTCAACTACATCCAGCACCGCCCACGGATCGGTGCCAATTTTTTTCACCTCAATTCCGAGACTTTGCTCCAACATAGTCAGATCAGTGTCATCCAGGAGAGTCTCGGTTCCATCCTTGAACATAACCTCGGGGAGCAGAATTGCACCACCCGGGTCGAATCCTCGGGCACACGCCTTCTTTAGTGATTCAATAATATCCTCACCGGTCAATAAACCGCTGACGCTGACACTTTCACCCCAGAAATCATTTACCACAGGATGCACCTGCAATGCGGCATGGGCTTTGGCATTGAACCTGCGCACAAACGTTTTCAGGGTATCTTGCGCTGAGAGCCCGCACACCAATGTAGCGCGCACCCCAGCACAGAATTGAGGATCGGCTTCGCCGAGCACTTCGTTGACCTGGCATTCAAACTGCACCACCAGCCCCACCCCGTTTTCAATCTGACAGAAATCCTCATATTCAGCATAGTCCGGGAAGGAACGCTGAGCCTGAAGATAAAGTTCATCTGCACCAAACACAAAACGCGTTGCGCCACGAGCCCGACAATGTACCTGCCAGTGTTCAATCTGTCCCAAAACTGCTGCTGCCTGTTCCCGGTTGAGCATGCGCAATTGAGGTAATCCTTCCCGATACCGGGTCAATCCGACCGGAACGATGGCCAGGCTATTTATCCCTGGATAAAGGGCAAACAAATCACTGATCGTCTGGTCAAGCACTCCGGCATCGTTTATCCCCGGGCACAGCACCACCTGAGTGTGGATTTCAATTCCGGCATTTACCAACTCCTCCAGCAGCGGCATCAGTGCCCCCGCATGCTTTGTCGACACTCCGAGGAGTTCAGCACGTACATTCAAATCAGTGCTGTGTACAGATACATACAGTGGCGAAATATTCTGCGCCTTTATTCGTTCTATCTCATTGCGATTCAGGTTGGTCAGAGTTATATAGGCGCCATAGAGATAGGAAAAACGATAGTCATCATCGCGCACATAGAGGGTGGGACGCATTCCATGGGGTAACTGGCGCACAAAACAGAACTTGCAGTTATTGCGACATGAACGTGGTTGTGGATGACTGAATTCAAAACCCAGGCTTTGATCTGCTTCATACTCTATATCAAGTTCCCAGCACTCTGATCCGGGTTTCTGGATCTCCACCAACAGGTGACAACCCTGTGCCGTCAAACGCTGATAATCCACAACATCATGAACTTCGTGGGCGTTGACAGCTACCACATAATCGCCGGGAGTAACGCCGAGTTCGGCAGCAATGCTACCTGGATGGATGGAATCTATACGTAACATTTAATGCTTTTACTGTTTGCGCCGAAACCTGCTAGCGGCATTTTTTTCGCAGATTTTCTACCATCATTTGCGAGCCTTTCTTCCTCAAAGCTATTCAAAGGAATAAATGCACGACAGGCTCCCGACCTTGACAGCAGGGAGCCTGAAACATTGAAAAAACGCTATGCCAGCCAGGGATTAACCCTAGTCGCGACTTCCGTGAAGTTTAAACAGTCCATCGGTAGAGGTAATGGATGAAATTGCGTGTTTATACAGCAGGAAATCGCCACCACTCTCAACCAGAACACAGAAGTTGTCAAATGATTTGATGTAGCCCTGCAACTGCTCACCGGACATCATAACAATATTCAGTTTAACCCGCTCTTTGCGCGCCTGATTCAGATACTGATCCTGAATATTAAAAGGGGTTTTTGCCATGTTCTTTCTCCTTCATTTCATATGCATCTACATAAAAGTTTGTCCGCCCGTTCAATGATACTACCAGAGTCGAACGGGTCTTCAAGCCAATTTATTTCATCTTCATGCCGCAACCAGGTCAACTGGCGCTTTGCATATCTGCGTGTATCTCTTTTAATCCGGGTAACTGCGTCGGACAAGCTCATCTCACCGCGCAGATGAGCTATACATTCCTGATATCCAATGGTGCGCATCGCTTTAAGCTCGGGAGCATAACCGCGTTCCAAAAGCATGCGTGTTTCTTCGAGCAAACCATGTTCAAGCATCTGCTCGACCCGTTCCTCTATCCGTCTGTACAGATGATCCCGCTCAAAGGTCACCGCCAACCTGATATCATCGTAGGGGCGTTCGGAAAAACAATGTTCATCCTGCCAGCTCGACATGGTTCTCCCCGTGAGAGCATGCACCTCAAGAGCGCGAATAATACGCGTAACGTCATTTATATGCAACCCCTTTGCCATCCGAGGGTCAATCTGGCTTAAACGTGCGTGCAGACTGCCTTTTTTCTGATGCTCCTCTACATGCCATTGCCGTCGCAGAGTTTCGTCCGCTCCCGGCAATGGTGCAAGCCCCTGGGTCAGGGCGCGGATGTATAAACCGGTACCCCCCACTAAAACAGGGAGACGCTGGCGCCGGTGTATATCCTCGATGGTACTCTGTGCCAGACGGGTGAAGTCTGAAACACTGAACGGTTCATCCGGATTGACAACATCAATGCAATGATGCACTACACGTGCACGCTCCTCGACACCGGCTTTTGCCGTCCCTATATCCATATGGCGATATACTTGACGCGAATCCGCTGAGATAATCTCGATATCGCGGCGCGCGCCCAAATCAAGCGCAAGGGCGGTCTTGCCCGTAGCAGTGGGGCCGGTTATCACCAACAGAGGTATTTTTTGCGTCGCCGTCATACCGTAACCAATATATGCTAAAGTGTTAACAACTATTCACTATGATTGTCAGTGAGTTGGCTGTGCCCATTTAAAGGGCATTTGTCGCCATGGACGGCGACAATGAGCCCCACCGATGGGTTTATGCGTCCCTTGAAATGGGCATTGCCAACTCTTCAGCTGAATAGTTACAAGTGTTATCCATAGAGCAAGAAAGCACAGAGAACCCGCTCCAGCCCCATCATCAGGTGCGAGCAAAGAGCTTTTCGATTTCACGCCGCTTCATGTGCCGCGACACGGGACGACCATGGGGGCAATGACGATTGAAATCCACCTCATCGAGTTGAACCAGCAGTGCGTGCATCTCGCGCATATCCAGGGTTTCATTGGCACGCACCATACTATGGCATGCCATTTTAATCAGCACTTCATCCACCGCTTCCCGACCCGCCTGCGGAGTTCCCCAACGGGATAGATCTGCAAGAATATCCAGAATCAAAGTGACAATATCGTGCTCTTCAAGGAGAACCGGGAGTGCCTTCAGAGCCCAGGTAGTGCCACCAAAGGGATCGACTTCAAACCCGAGTTGGGCAAAATAATCCACATGTTCAGACATCTGCACATCCTGTGCCTGGGTCAGCTCCAGCATCTGAGGGAACAACAGTTCCTGACGTTCTACTGCGCTGCATGCATATTGGGCACGCAGGCGTTCAAAGCCGATGCGTTCGTGCGCTGCATGCTGATCAATAAGAATCAGATCATCTCCATCCTCACACACCAGATAGCTGCGCGCGTATTGTCCAACAATACGCAGTGAAGAAAAATACCCCCCTTGCGCAGGGACATTCAAGGTAGATACAGTCGGAGATTGAGTTTCCTCCACCGGCTTCGGTGCAGACTCTTCTATTTCCGGATCTGCAGCTCTTTCCCGAGTTCGGTCCCATATGGAATCGGACTCAGCAACACGGGCTGCGGCTTGCGTACCTGTCGCCACGTCAGCGCAAGTATGCTGAACCGTACTGTTGTGGGACATCTCCAACGATGAAGGGTATGCGTTGCGGTCTTGCTGTCGCTCCGGCTCCTCAGACATAGGTGCCGGGGCACACGTCACATCAGTTCTCCCCGGGGCCCTGGCATTGAAGAGCTCCCTGTCTGAATCAGATGTACCCTCACCTGCAGAAAAACATGCCTGACGGTTGTCGGTTATTTCACGCAATTGCTGGCGCACCGCGTCGGTGATAAAATCGTGTACCAAACGCTGATCGTGAAAGCGCACTTCGTGTTTAGTAGGATGAACATTCACATCAACTCGATCTGGAGGCATGTGGAGAAACAGCACGCAGATGGGATAACGCCCCTTCATGAGCAACTGGCGATAGGCATCCAGCACTGCATGCTTCACCACCGGATCGCGGATAAAACGCCCGTTGATATAGGTATACATCGCCTGGGTACTGGAACGGTTCTGCTCCGGTGCGGCAACATATCCCTCCAGGGCTATCTCTCCACGCTGAGAGTCAATTCTATGCAGCGCTCCGGCCACCGAGCGTCCCAACGCCTCTCCAATACGATCAAATATGCGATGCTGGCGATAGTAATTGAATACTACCCGTTCATTATGTATAAGCTGAAACTGGATGTGCGGATGTGCCAGACTCAGACGCATCACACTTTCGGCGACATGGCCGAACTCAGTGGTAGTCTTACGTAAAAACTTGCGCCGCGCCGGGAGATTGTAGAACAGGTCACGCACTTCGAATACGCTCCCACCCGGCATCCCGGCCTCGCCGGTGTCAATAACCACACCCCCCTTAAGATCAACGCGCATTCCCACATCCGCATCCCGATGACGGCTGCTCACCTTAAGGCGCGAGACAGCGGCAATGGCGGGAAGGGCCTCCCCTCTGAAGCCAAGTGAACCAAGGCGGAACAGATCCTCTTCGGTTCTTATCTTACTGGTTGCATGACGCTCAAAACACAGAAAGATGTCGTGCTGATTCATACCACGCCCGTTGTCGTTAACCTTGATCAGGCGAGTCCCGCCATTAACCACCTCGACAACAATGCGGGTAGATCCGGCATCAATGGAATTCTCCACTAACTCTTTAACCACTGATGCAGGACGTTCCACCACTTCACCGGCGGCAATCTGATTGCACAGTTTTTCTGGCAGAATGGCAACTTCCGGATTCATCGAACTTAACCCCTTTAAAACGAACAAAAAAACCGGCTACAGCCGGCAGAAGATTCTTCAACGAGATATTGCTACTTTAACCGCGCCGCTGTTCTAGACGTTCCAGCAATCCTTCAATCCTTCCCAGATGCTCCTCAAGGCCGGCGTTGCTGTCACTCACTTCCGCGCTGGTCAGCCCCAGATCCCCTGCCACACTCGACACGGTCTGAGTATCAATCCCGTGTTTGTTGGTCAGAAATGCTTCAAAAAGACTATTTGCGCACAGGGTATTGATCAGGCGTGGCACACCGGCAGAAAAGCGCTGGATAGCAGCTACCGCTTCCGGGGCAAACATATTCTGCTGTGCTCCAGCGATACGCAGACGGTGGCGGATATACTCAAGGGTCTCCGCTTCCTGCAGAGGATGGAGGTGATAGCGCATGGCAACACGCTGAGCCAGCGGTTTATCCAACTGAAGGCACTCCTCTACCTCGGGCAAGCCGAAGAAGATAAGGTTGAGCAATTTCTTCCCCGGAATTTCCAGGTTTAGCAGACCGCGAAATTCCTCCATCAGGGCACTGGTCTGGAGCATCTGGGCTTCATCAATCAGCACCACGGCGCGGCGCCCTTCGTCATGAATCTTCAGCAGGCGTTCGTAGAGCTGTTTCAGAAGCAACATCCGGTCAGCTGCAGGCTCCTGTACCCCGAGCTGCATCGCTATGCGGGTAAGAATCCACTCCGGTGTAATGCCGGAATGCACCATAACCAGCAGAGAAGATTCATAGATCTCAACTGGCAGGGTATCTAGGATATGGCGTGCCAGAGTGGTCTTGCCGGAACCGATACCTCCCGATACTACGGCGAGGCCGCCGCCAGAATCAATCACATGGCGGATGCGCAACTGCGCCTGCTTATGCTGGGCATTCTCAAAGTAAAATCTGGAATCGGGCGCATTGGAGAACGGTTCCCGTTCAAATCCGAAAAACTGCGAATAGCTCATACCATGCCCTGTCCGTCAACTGACTTAACCGGTCTGTGTGAAAAAGTGCCTACTCTGGACTCCAGCGTTAGACGTATGATACGCGCGAAAGATCATCAGAGCCACTTTCAACTCCAAGCATTTTCTTAAGCTCTGCCACCTTCTTTGTTACATCGCGAAAATCAGGTTTTTTATCTTCCACAACCTGGTAACTCGCCAGGGCATCTGCATGGCGGTCACACTCTTCATACAGCAGGCCGGTTTCATAGTACAGAGCAATTCTCTCATCCATACTTAACTCCGGCGCACTGAGCCCGTCCGTCAGAACCTCCTCAGCTTTTTCGAATTGTTGCATGGACCTGTAGCATTCTGACTGCAGAGAAATACATGCAATTCTGCGCCCAGGATCGGCCTTACCCCTCCCGAATTGCTCCACAGCATCCGAATATAACCCCATTTCTTTGTAGGCTATACCCAGATTGTAAGCGGATTCGGTATCTTCATCTCCAATTTCAGTTTCCACTCCACGCTGGGAATCAGCCAGCTCAGGTACTTCGAGGTCCAGGTCAAAGTCATCATCCAGGGACAGATCAAAATCCTGAACGCCATCATCGTCTTTGACCTTCTCTTCAGGTAGAACCGCCTCCAGAGAGGGTTGCACTGCAGGAACCTCCTGCTCCATCTGCGGCTCACTAATCTCAGCGCTGGAATCAGCGGCAGGCCGTTCAGTTTTCTCCTGGGTCTGTTCTTCATGCCGTATGCGAAACTGTTGAATCTTGTCTAGGCGCTGCTCTACCTCGGCATTACCTGGCGCTTGCTCCAGCAGACGTTCACACGCTTCCTGCGCTTCTTCGAGCAGGCCCTGCTGCAAATAGAAATCAACCTCCTCCAGCTCAGTACTGACATCGACACTTTTCTGCGGGGTAGCATTATCCATATCAAATGAATCAAGGTCGAGCTGATCATGTTGATCGTCATCTACCGTATCGAAGGATATGTCATCGAACTCCACTTCGTTAAAATTATTTTCTGAACCACCAGTGGTTGAATCGAACGAACTCTGTTCTGAGACTTTCTCAGAGGAGCTCATTTCGTTATCGTCAAACTCTACCGAATCAGCTTCAAAACCTCCCAGTGTATCGAAAAGCTTTTCACCTTCCCCGAGATGTTCATACACCAGGCGTAAAGCCGTAGCCACATCTCTACTTTCCGGGAGCAATTCACGCAAACGCTCATACAGGGGTTTTATTTCAGCAACGCGTTCTGCAGCAAAAAATTTATCTCTGAAGTTTTCCAGTGAAGCAAAACATATGTCGGTGTTTTCGGCCTCCAGAGCTGCATTACACAAACGCAGAACAACATCCAGATTTTCAGGCTCTAGCTCGGCCAATTTTTTCAGGCAGCCTATTTCACGCTCATATTCGTTATTTTTGTGCAACCCGGCTGCCAGACGATCAAGAACCTGTATCTCGCTGGGGTACTGACGATGCAGCCGTTTAAGATACTCCACCCCTCCGATCGGCTCACCGTATTCAACCATGGCATGCCCGAACTGAGCCATAATATGCACATCTTCAGGCCACAATTTCATGAAGTGTTCATAAAATGACTGCAGTTGTTTATAATTGCCTTTTTCCCACAGTTTATCTTCAACTTCGGCAAAGGTTTGGTGCGCGCTATCCTTATCCCCGGACTGAGAATAGAACTTGGCTAATTTAACCGCTGCATTAACATTATCCGGATCCAACTGTCTGATCCGCCCCAAAGTCTCAATAGCAGCGCTTATATTCCCCTCAGACTCATAATGTTTCAATAGAGTCCTGTATTCAGCAAGGGCATTGCCGACAAGTCCCTGCTGTTCATTCAACTTGGCCAGTTTGAGAGTAAAAGTCTCGTCATCAGGGGCAAGACGCTGCATTTGTTTATATACAGCTATCGCTTTCAGATAGAACGCATGCTCAGCATAGTAGGCGGCAACCTTCTCATAGTGAGTAATCGCCTTATCCACCTCACCGTTGCGACTGTACAGTTCGGCAAGTTTCTGCCTGCAGCGAAAATCCTTCTCATCCAGACTTAAAGCTTTTTCATACTGCTTAATTGCTTTGCCCAGCTGATTTTTCTGCAGAAACTTCTGCGCTGTTGTTAACAGCTTCTCTTTATTAGCCACGAAAACACTCCAATGGGTTAGACGTTTTGTGGAAATCCGGCCACCTTAATTCGTGGCACTCTGACTTGACTTAGAAGGCAGTTGGTCAGAGAGGAACTGGATCTTTTCTCCCGCAAGACAACCTTAAGGGCGCTACCTGATACAACTTGAAATTGGATACAACCTCTGTGATCAGCAGCAACGTACTCTGCTTTATGATGAATACAATACCAGATAACAGGATTTACAATTCTACAAAAGTTGGATCTGGCGGATGGGAAATTAAAATGGAAAAAATGTAACCTCGACGATCGACCATTTATTTTGCGTGAAAAACCGCCAGCCTTCTATTCTATTTAATTATTTAAATGATTTGGACAGGTTAAAACAGCAGAAGTGTGAGGTCAAGTGGATATACAGGAAAACACCTGAAAAAACATTTATTTACACCTAAGCGAAGTGCTTATGAGTATAATATTTTCCATGAGAAAGCAGCGGTAACTTAGGAATCAGTAAAAAAGTATTGGCAAGTCAGCGCACCTGCTGGAGCGTCCGCAACTCTGCAGCACTGAGGTGGCGGAACTCTCCCACAGGTAGACCGTCAATTGACAGTGAGCCAAAACGAATGCGTTTCAGCATACTTACAGAGCAACCCAGGGCTTCACACATCCTACGAACCTGGCGGTTACGCCCTTCGGTTATAGTCAGGTCAAACCAGGTGTTGCGCTTCGACTTCCGGATTCGAGCCACCTGCGCGGGCGCGGTAATGCCGTCATCCAGTTTCACCCCACGCTCCAGGGCAGTGCAGGTTCCTGTATCCATATCGCCGCTGATTTTTACGCGGTACGTTTTGGGAATAGCGTAGCGCGGATGAAGCAGAGTGTGTGCCAGCTCTCCATCGTTGGTTAGCAACAATAGCCCCTCTGTATTCAGGTCAAGGCGCCCGATGGGGAACAGCCGTTCAGGAACCTGCCTAACAAGGTCCAGAACCGTAGGACGGCCCTGGGGATCGTGAGCCGTTGTCACATAGCCCATAGGCTTATTCAGCATCACGTAGCATTTGCGTTCTGTCCCTGTAAGAGGGCGTCCATTTACCTCAATACGGTCGAAAGAGAGATCCGCCTTATCTCCCAGACTGGCGAGTTTCCCGTTGACCTTTACCCTTGCCTGCTCTATCCAGCGCTCAGCTTCCCGCCGCGAAGCCAGACCAGCTTTGGCGATTATTTTTTGAATGCGCTCACGTTCCGGTGTCTGTCTCAATCTTTCTTTCCCTCCTGTGGCTCAAAATCCATTTCAAGTTCCACCTCAGGTGCTCGATCAAGTTCATCCGTTTTCAAGTCGCGCAGCGTAGGAAGATCCTCGAGGCTATTAAGTCCAAAAACCTCCAGAAACCTGGCGCTGGTCGCATACATGAGTGGACGCCCAGGCACATCTTTCTTACCGGCAACGCGCACCAGATCCTTCTCCAGCAAGGTGCGTACTATACCTGCAGAATCTACTCCGCGTAGCGCCTCCAATTCAGCACGTGTTACCGGTTGGCGATAAGCCACGATAGCAAGGGTTTCAGTAGCTGCACGTGACAGATTCATATGTCGGGTGCGGCGTAGCTGCATCACCCAGGGTGCATATTCCGGACGTGTGCGTAGCTGGAATCCACCCGCGACCTCCTGGAGCACCACCCCACGACCCTCCTGTTGGCATTCGTGCTGCAACTGCTGCAGGGCCACGCGCAGGGGCTGTGTTCCCACCTCAAGAACCTGTTCCAGCTTAGCCATACTCAGGGCGGTATCACTACTGAACAAAACCGCTTCCACCCGTGCTTTGATATCAGACTTCTGCATGGACCTCCACATCTATCATATGCTCGATATCCGTGTAATTTCCGCTACGAATACTCTCCGACGGGTACAAGTATATCATGCCACCACTAGAGTGTTGCTGAAGCTCGAGTAACTGCAGACGCGCCAGTTCAAGTAAGGCCACAAATTGAACCACAACCTCAAGACGTGTGGTTGCTGAGCTGAAACAGCGCTGGAAGCTCACACGCTCCTTACCGTGAAGGTGATGCAATAACATATGCACCCCCTGAGTAATACTTATCGCGCCCCCCTCCACCTTGTGCACTGCGGGTTGCGGCTTGGGGCGCAGCACTCTATCCAGGGCGCGAACCAGATCATAGATGCTGATATTGATATCTGCATCAACTACTCTGCAAGCTAGATCTTCGGCTTCATGATCCAGGGACGGACGGGGAAAGACATCGCGGAACAGGCGTGGAAATTCTTCGAGCTTCTGTGCCCCCTCTTTGTAGCGCTGGTATTCTAGGAGCCTGGCTTTCAACTCTTCTTCAGGATCCCCACCCTCCTCATCCTCTAAGTCCGCCCTGGAGGGAGGAAGCAGAGTACGGGACTTCAGATGCAGCAGCGTAGCTGCCATTACCAGAAACTCACTCGCTACATCCATATTCCGCGCTTTCATCATCTCTAAATGCTTCAGATATTGCGCGGTAATAGTTGCGATCCTGATATCCTGAATATCCATCTCATTTTTATGCACAAGATGGAGAAGCAGATCTAGCGGACCTTCGAACTGATCTAATTTAATTTCATATGCCACCGTAACTATCTTTCACCCATAGACATTTACTGGCTGAACAAAAACTGGATCACACTGTTTACCGCCTGCATATGTGATGACGCAAATATCGAAACAATGGCATACACCAATGGGCCAACAACAGAGGACCAGATATCAGTGAAGAAAATAAGCCCTATCACAATAAAAAAACCGAAAGGCTCCAGACGCATCAGGGTTGAAGCATAACGGGGCGGGAGTATTGCCGCCAGCACGCGCCCACCGTCAAGGGGTGGGATAGGCACCATATTTATCACACCCAGAATCACGTTGATATACAGACTGAATGCCGCCATCATCATTAGCGGTTCAGTGATCGACTTCAGCCCCAGCCCCTGCTGCAGCAACCCGGTAAAGTGAACTATGAGGGCGGAAAGGGCGGCGAGCATGAAGTTTGATACCGGGCCCGATATTGCGACCCAGAGCATATGCCGATGCGGGTTACGCAGGTTGGACTGGTTTACCGGTACCGGTTTTGCCCACCCGAATCCCACCAGAAGCAGAGCAATGGTACCGAAAATATCCAGATGGCGCAGCGGGTTCAAGGTCAGACGGTTCAACAGACGTGCGGTAGGATCACCAAAACGATCAGCAATATAGCCGTGCGCCACCTCGTGCACAGTTACCGCAAGAAGTGCCGGCACGAGCATTATTGAAATTTTTACCAGCAAATGTTCCATATGTAATCCGCGTCCTTAAAGACATTCAAATGTTCAGATATGTGCCGTGAATCAAGAAGTATTATTGCATTTTCGCCGCTTAACAAGATAGTCCCGCGCCCACCTGATTTCGTCAGAGCGATTCTCCACCTTTCCATCCAGGCGCGCAGCTCGCAAACCTTTAAGCACCTCTCCCACAAGAGGACCGGGGGCGCATCCGAGCTTTTGTATATCCCAACCGTTAAGGATGGGCTTCACTCCGCGAATGCGGGTTATATAGTGCGAATACCTGAGCCGTGTATGTTCGTGCGGGGTTCGCGCCATGCCGTACAACAACATCTCTACACTGAACCCATCAAGCAGCCGCGCAAGCCAGCTGTCACGCTGTGCGGTGGCATTATTTTGGCGCTCTAATGTATGAAACGCTGTGCGAGCCTGCGGCAGTTCAGTTATAAGGATTCTGTCCCAACGCTGCGGTATATGAAGGCGCTGGCACAAACTTTCCATATCCGGTTCTGACAGATCGCCAGTCAGGCACAGAAAGTAAACCACCCAGGGCGCAAATTCCTCGCCGGTGTAGAGAAGTTCAAACCAGTTAACCACTTTGCTCGCGCGCTCACACTGTTCCCTTGCTGTTGCATTCAGGCGCAAATGTGGACTGATCTCCTTCAGAATGTCCAACTCATCGAGGCGCACCAACGCATCTAATGGGTAGGTTTCGCTAAGAATAATCTGTAGTTCGTTAAACAGGCGCAGAGGGCTCACCCGCTCAAGAAACCCCATCTGTACCGCGCTCGTCAGCAGTTGGCGCGTCTGCATCCCCAGGGCGAAGTCGAGGCGCTGTTCAAAGCGAATTGCGCGCAGAATACGGGTTGGATCCTCCACAAAGCTGAGATTGTGCAACACCCTTATTGCCTTATCGTGCAGATCGCGCTGGGCGCCGAAATAATCCAAGATTTGGGCATAACTGTCGCGGTTAAGAGAAAGGGCCAGAGTGTTGATAGTGAAATCGCGCCGATACATATCGAGCTTTATGGAAGCATCCTCCACCGTAGGGAGTGCACCTGGTTCGAAGTAATATTCTGTCCTGGTTGATGCAAGGTCGAGCTTGAAACCATCATCAAACACCACCACGGCGGTGGAAAACTTTTCGTGTGGACGAACCCGGCAGGAGCACCTCTGCTCCAGTGCACGTGCAAATGCTATGGCATCGCCTTCTACCACTACATCCACATCGAGGTTGGGAGTCTTAAGGAGCAGATCGCGCACAAAACCGCCCACAGCGTAGATATGTACATGCAATTCCTCTGCAGTCCGGGTCAGCAGCGCAAACAGATCCCGAATTCGCTCGGGCAGCTCCTTCTCCATCATCCGTTCCATGCGGCGGCGGTCCATACTGATTCCGTCCGTGCCGGAGATAACCGGAGGGCGGCCATGGATATCATGGGCACCGCTTACCATATGCCGCAACAGATCCGCCCGGGTAATAACTCCCACCAGGCGCCCCTCATCCACTACCGGGACGAAGCGCTGGCGTTGTTCTGCCACGATCTTCTGTACCTCTTCGATCCTCGCAGAGACATTCACCGTGCCGAACTCGGTCACCATATATTCGCGCACCGGCACATCTTCGAGGCCGTGATGCACTGCGCGTTCAATAATCTGACGTGTAACTATCCCCACAATTCGCCCCTGTTCTACTACGGCAAGGGCGTTGATATTATAGCGTGTGAGTATGTTACGCGCATTTTTCAGTTTTTCATCAGCTTCGATACTGCGTACCGGTGCAGACATGATCACCTCGGCACGTTTCGGCGGGACCACCACGCGTTCGAGCAAGGGGGGAAACGCCTCCATCACCTGCACCAGAGTCATGTTGCGGATTGTTGCTGAGCCCGCAGTAGCGTGCCCTCCGCCACCAAAGACACTCAGAATGTGACCTACGTCCACCTCGGGGATACGGGAGCGCCCCACCATAAAAACTCGATCCTCAAGGCGCACTGCAATAATCAGAACATCAAGGTTTTCCATGTCGCGAATTTTATGCGCCAGCATAGCCAGATCGCCCACATACTTATCAATCGAGGCGCGTGCCAGACTCACATTAATACCGTGAACATTGAGTACTTCGCGCGACTGCAAAAGTTGGTGCATGACATCAACCTGATCCGCATTGAGTTCACGACTCAGGTAATCACCAACCAGAGGGAGGTCAGCTCCCGCTTCAAGCAGGAACGAGGCCGTTGCATAGTCTGCACTGGTGGTGGAAGTAAACAATAATCCACCGGTATCTTCATACAGGCCTAGCATCATTACCGTGGCCTGGGCTTTATCCGGGCGTATATGATGCTGTCGCAGTTGCTCGACCATCACGGTCACCGTGGATCCCACAGGCAGAATATGGATGTGCTCACTGTTTATAGCATCACTGTGGAGGGGATGGTGATCGTAGATATGCTTTTCAACCGCATCATTCTCCATCAGGTCAGCAAAAGGACCGATCCGCTCCGGGCTGTTAACATCCACCATAATCAGACGTTTCACCGCTGTCATGTCGATATCTTTGATGCGCGCAAAGCTAAGACGGCATACTGCAGTCTGCTCCAGAAAGTCACGCACTACTGATTCCTTGGCACCGGGAAACACAGGTATGGCATCGGGATAGAGGAGCTTTGCCGCTACCATCGCTCCAAGGCTGTCAAAGTCAGCATTTACATGGCTGGTGATAATATCCATCTAACAATTCAGATCTGCACTGCAATCAGCGCCTGATATTTGGGGTTTTAATCGGTTTTCCGGATAGATAAGACGGCCTTACCTGAGCGAACCGATCCAGGTGTTGACATCTTCAATGCCCTGCTGCGCCATGAAGGTCTCAATCCCGGTAATGATTTCCGCCATAGCGCCGGGATTCACCAGGTTAGCGGTGCCCACCTGCACCGCCGTAGCTCCTACCAGGAGAAACTCGAGCGCATCTTCCGCATTCATGATCCCACCGATCCCGATTACAGGGATGGAGACACTGTTCACAACCTGATGCACCATCCGCAAAGCCACAGGCTTGAGCGCCGGTCCGGACAACCCTCCTGTGCCATTGGCAAGACTCAGGCAGCGTCTTTGCAGATCCACCGCCATCCCGGTTATAGTATTAATACAGCTGATAGCATCCGCTCCCGCCTCTTCTACCGCGCGCGCCATTAAGGCAATATCCGTGACATTGGGGGAAAGTTTGACAATTAAAGGGACCTTGAGCTTCTCACGCACGCCACTCACTACGCGCGCCGCTGTGGCGGGATCAGTACCGAACACAATCCCTCCCGCCTTGACATTGGGGCAGGATATATTCAATTCCACTGCATCGATACGTTTTATCTCACTCAGGCGCTCGGCTACCTCTACATACTCTTCATAGGTATTACCGAAAAAATTTACTACCACCGGAGTGGAGACCGAGTGAAGAAACTTGATCTTTTGCGCCGCAAATGCCTCAATTCCCACATTCTGCAGTCCGATGGCATTGAGCATTCCCGCGGGAGTCTCCGCCAGACGCGGCGTGGGATTTCCAGCCTTGGGCAGGAGTGACACTCCCTTTGTCACGATCGCACCCAATTGCTCCAGATCCAGATATGGGGTAAACTCCTCCCCGTAACCGAAGGTTCCCGACGCTGGCATTACCGGGTTTTTCAACTTCAGTCCGGCGATATCCACTTCAAGACTGGGCTTTTTGTCTGTGTGCGTACTCATTTCTGTTCCTCCCCGGTGGTGCTCGACCAATTCAGCTCCCGGGACGCAAATACCGGCCCCTGCTTGCAGGTACACAAATATTCGGGGTCTTGCGCGCTATGCTCGCGCCCTTTGACTACGCAGCCCAGACATGCACCTACCCCGCACGCCATCAAGGCCTCAAGGGAAACCTGCAGGGGCGCATGAGCCCGGGTACATATATGTTCCACGGCATTCAGCATGGGCATGGGGCCACACGCGTACACATGTGCGTGCGGATACTTGTTTAATTTACGTTCCAGCACCCGGGTAACCAGCCCCGCTTCCCCCAGGGTGCCGTCATCGGTAGCTACATAGGTCTCGACACCCATGCGCTCAAACTCGGTAACCGCAAGGATATCATTACATGTGCGCCCCCCGAGCAGAAGGCGAACCCTGACCCCCTGATCCACGAGTCGTTGTGCGAGCATGAACAGCGGAACTACACCGATGCCCCCCCCGACTAACAGTGCATCTTCAGGATAGGCTCCTCCAGATGAGCCAAAGCGAAAACCCTGCCCCAAAGGGCCGAGAAGGCCCACCTCATCGCCAGGACTGAGGCGGGTCATCAGGTTCGTTCCATGCCCTACAACCTTATATACCACTTCCATGTATTCCTGAGGGGGAAGTTGGGGGTTCGCTCCCTTCAAAACTCCGGTACGAAAGACCCCGAACGGACGCCGCAACAGCGGATCATACCCCCGGGTTATGCGCAACATCACAAACTGGCCGGGATGTACCAGGGCTGGATAATCCGGGGCTGCAATCCCAAGGCAATAATACCCCGGCGCCATCTCGCGGTTATACAGTACGCTTGTCCTGATATCCTTCATCAAATTTGTCCCCTATTTTTTCAGCAACATTACAGCGCATCAACAACGCATCTTCTCCATTGCTGTAATATCCAACGCGCTCGCCGCATTGGTCAAAACCAAAGCGGTGATACAATTTGATGGCACTCTTATTGCCTCTGCGCACTTCGAGAAACATCTGCTCCACCTGTTGTGCTCGACACCAGTTGCGCAGATAGACCAGGAGGTTCTGCGCCGCTCCGCGCCGACGCTGACTCGGCGCACAACAAACGTTGTGGATCTCTACCTCGGGTCCCAGATGCCAGAAACACAGATAAGCCCCGACAATATCCTGATCCCTTAGCATGAGAATGTAGCTGCACGGATTCGCACACTCCTGCGCAAATCTATCTGAACTCCAAGGTTGAGCATAACACTGTTGTTCTATGTGTACCAGTTCAGGCACATCCGCCAGAGTGGCAAACTCTATCTGCGCTCCAGTGGCCGAAAGCCCCATGTTTACCTCAACCATACACTCTTTCTCCTGACAAATATGGTTTTGTACGTTAGAGTAGAAGCTCTACCAGATATTTTTTTACACAGTTGGCTGCACTCATGGACGGACACACTACCATGTACCAGTCGCAGCATACTATTCCAGCACCACTAACTGTGTAAAGATTGAAACTGCCTGCGCCCAAATTGGCGTTGACAAGGGGCTGCCCATGGATTATTACTTGTCGCCACTTTGAACCAAGGAGCTGATAACGTGGAAAACAAAAGTGTTACCTACAAAGATGCAGGTGTTGACATTGATGCAGGCAACCGCCTGGTAGACATGATCAAACCCATGGTAAAATCAACCTCAAGACCCGAGGTACTCACCGAAATTGGTGGCTTTGGAGGGTTGTTCTCCTTTCATGCCGACAAGTATAAAAAACCCACCCTGGTCTCCGCCACCGATGGTGTGGGGACCAAACTAAAACTCGCCTTCGACACCGACAAACATGACACTGTTGGAATTGATCTGGTGGCGATGTGCGTGAATGACATTATTGTGCAGGGCGCCGAGCCTTTGTTCTTTCTTGACTACCTGGCTACCGGCAAGTTAAGTCCGGAAAAGGCTGCCGAAGTTATCAAGGGGATCGCCGATGGCTGCCGGCAGGCCGGATGTGCCCTCATTGGGGGCGAAACCGCTGAAATGCCGGGCTTCTACGCTGAGGGGGAATACGACCTGGCCGGGTTCTCTGTGGGCGCAGTGGATAACGAGAAGATCATTGACGGCTCCAGTGTTACTATGGGAGATACCATTATCGGCATCGGCTCCGATGGACTCCACTCTAACGGGTTCTCCCTGGCACGGAAAATCTTTTTCGACATCATGGGCCTCTCTGTTAACGCTACCGTTAAAGGGCTGGAGCAACCCATTGGTCTGGAACTTTTGACCCCGACGCGGATTTATGTGAAGACCGTGCTCAACCTGATTCGTGATTTCAACATAAAATCGATCTCCCATATCACCGGTGGCGGCATCCTGGAGAATATTCCCCGCTGTCTGCCGCACAACTGCGTAGCTAAAATTGACCCTACCAGCTGGGACAAACCTAAAATCTTTGACATTATGAAGCAAGCCGGCAACATTGAAGAGCGCGAGATGTACCGCACCTTCAACAATGGCATCGGTATGGTGCTGGTAGTATCTAAAGAGCAGCGCGATGATATCATGCTCCGCCTATCCGGCCTGAATGAGCGAGCCTGGGTCATTGGTGAGATCTGCAAGTCTGACACTGAATCACCGGCGGTGGAGTTGATTTAGCATGGGAGAAGATAGCACAAAACTCCGTATTGGGGTGTTGGCCTCTGGTGGTGGGACCAATCTTCAGTCGATTATCGATGCGTGCAGCACCGGAAATATTGATGCCGAGATTGTGCGCGTAATATCCAACAACCCGGATGCCGGAGCACTGCAACGCGCAGATCGTGCCCATATCTCCAGCTGCTGCATCAACCACCGCAGCTTCGAAAACCGCGCTGCGTTCGACGCCGCAGTTATCGCACAGCTCCAACAGGATGGGGTGGAACTTGTGGTTCTAGCCGGATTCATGCGCATCGTAGGGGCTGATTTTGTCAAGGCCTTCCCGGATCGCATAATGAATATCCACCCTGCACTGCTCCCGGCGTTTCCCGGCCTGAATGTACAAAAAAAAGCTCTGGAATATGGCACCCGATTCTCTGGCTGTACAGTTCACTTTATTGATGACGGCGTAGACACCGGCCCAATCATCGCGCAGGCGGTGGTGCCTGTACTCGACGATGACACGGAAGAAAGCCTGAGTGCCAGAATTCTGGAACAGGAGCACCGCCTTTATCCACATGCAATCCAACTATTTGCCGCAGGGGCACTCAGAGTTGAAGGGCGAAGAGTAAGAATTGATCCGGCATACACCAGAGATCGGGAAATTTATTCAGGCGCACTCATCAACCCACCATGTGCTTAAATCCGGGACAAGAGCAGGTATTACAATATTAAGCCACGCCTGGCGCCCTTAGCCAGGGCCTGGAAGTATCATCAGATAACTGCAGAGGCTTAGCCTTTCAACCTGAAGAGGTTAAATCTCTTGCTATTGCGGAAAAATCGTGCTAGATATTTGCGTTCTAAATATTCAGGAGGTCTAAATACAATGTCCAGAACATGCGAAATTTGTGGTAAGAAACCCGTAACTGGTAACAACGTCAGCCATGCGCACAACAAGAACCGCAAGGTGTGGTATCCCAACATCCAGAAGGTCAGGGCAGTACAGAATGGTGCTGTAAAAAGCATCAAGGCATGTACCCGCTGCATCCGTTCCGGTGCGGTAGTAAAAGGTTGATATAACCTCTCCACCTACTGACGTCCAACAAAAAGAGGGGGTAGGATAAGCGCTTTAGCAGCGGATATCCTGCCCCCTCTTTTTTTGACTTGGCTGTGGCTGTGGCTGGGCTGACTACCTATGTACCTATGATTTACTGACGCGTTCCACGCGCCTTACCCCCTTTACCCCTTTCAGGCTTGCCATAACCTTGTTGAGGTGTTCAACACTCTCCACCGCAAGTTCAAACTCGTTCAACCCCCGCTGCCCATGGGCATGAATACTGGCTGCTACAATATCCGCTTCGCGCTGGGTAATTACATTGGTAATTTCAGCCAGCACCCCTTTGGTGTCCGAGCACAGCACATTGATTTTGACATTGCGCACCGCTTTAACATCTTTATCCCACGCCACTTCCACCCGCCGCTGCGGATCGGTTTCAAGTAAATGGGAACAGGTGGCAGCATGGACAGTTATACCGCGGCCGCGCGTAATAAATCCCACAATATCGTCTCCAGGGAGGGGATTACAGCACTTTGCAAAACGTACCATGATGTTGTCATTGCCCTGGATACGAATGGGATCCTGAGCCGGCTTTTTACGCACCTTGCCGAGCACACGCCCCAGAGAGGAAATCCTGCTACCGCCGGGACGCATATCTTCATCGGGGAGGAGTTTCCCCGCAACCTGCTGAGATGACAGCTTCCCATAGCCTATCGCCGCCAGCATCTCGTCGGCGATTTCGAAACCAAAGCCATTCACAACCTCAGCCATAACTTTGTCACCCATGAGCTTATTGAGGCTGGTCTTATACTTACGCAGATCTCGTTCAAGCAGATCGCGACCAATCTCTATGCTCTTTTCACGCTCCTGGGTTTTGATCCAATGGCGTATCCGGTTACGTGCCTTGGATGTCTTGACCAGATTAAGCCAGTCCTTGCTCGGGGTCTGGGTACTGGAAGTGAGAATTTCCACCACGTCGCCATTCTGGAGGGGGGTTTTCAGCGCTACCATCTTGCCGTTTATTTTGGCCCCTATACAGGTATTGCCCACATCCCCGTGGATGGAGTAGGCAAAATCGATGGGACAGGCCCCCTGTGGCAGTTCCTTTACATGACCGTCGGGGGTGAATACATAGACCTCTTCGGGGAACAGGTCCAAGTGGGCATCGGCGCTGACTTCATGCGCATCATTGAGCTCCTTTTGCCACTCAAGCATATGCCGCAGCCAGCTGAAGCGCCCATCATCCGTGGTCGGCACACTCGCATTGCTTTCCTTGTATTTCCAATGCGCTGCAATCCCCTCTTCAGCAATGCGGTGCATCTCTTCGGTACGTATCTGCACCTCCATCCGCTTCCCATACGGTCCGATAACCGAGGTATGCAGGGATTGATACATGTTCGCCTTGGGCATGGCGATATAGTCTTTGAAGCGTCCTGAAATAGGTTTCCACGCTGCATGAATAATCCCCAGACACGCGTAGCAGTCCCTTACGCTATCGACAATAATGCGAAACGCTATAATGTCGTAGATCTGATCAATGTCTATATTCTGGCGTTTAATCTTGCGATACACCGAATACAAATGCTTGGAACGCCCCGAAACCTGTCCCTCAATGCCATTGCTCTCCAATTTGGCCTGAATATGCTCAACCACACTCTGAATATACTGGTCATTGGCATCGGTTTTAAACATTTTGATCTTGCGTTTAAGTTCCCTGTATTCGTCCGGATAAAGGTACTTAAAACACAGATCTTCAAGCTGACTCTTGAGCCAACTGATACCCATGCGGTTGGCAAGTGGAGCATAGACCTCCAGGGTCTCGCGCGCAATGCGCACCTGATCCTTGTGCTCAAAACAGGAAAGGGTCTGCATATTGTGGAGGCGATCTGCGAGTTTGAGCAACACAATGCGTACATCGCGCGCAATAGCCAGAAGCATCTTGCGAAAGCTCTCGGTTTCTCGCTCCTCTCCACGCTGATAGATAATCGAATTGATCTTGGTCAGTCCCTCGACCAGATGCGCTGCCTCTTCGTTCAACGCAGAGCGCAACTCATCAACACCCACCAGTTTGCGCTCGAGCACATCGTGCACCAGCGCTGCGGCAATGGTGGGCATGTCGAGTTGCATACGCACCGCCATACTCGCGACCGCGCAGGTATGCGAAAAAGCCGGATCTCCACAGGGTCGCGTCACACCTGCATGAACCTGACTACCGAAGGTGTGGGCACGCTCCAGCAGATCCATATCCGGCTCTGCCATATATTCACTGACCGCGCTCTGAAATTCTTCGAGACTGGTAAGAGACATTACAGCCTTAAATCCTCGCAGGATCAGATCTGGCGTTTTTTGATCGGATCAACATACTCGACTTTACCTGAAGCAATTTCACGCAATGCCTGGACTACCCTCTTGTTATTGGACTCATTTTCAATCAAAGGGGCCGCACCGCGGTAAAGCTGCTTGGTGCGCTTCGCCGCCACCATAGCGAGGAGGAAACGGTTGGAAATCTGCTCCAGACAATCTTCTACAGTAACTCTGGCCATTGTATCGTTCTCTCTTAATTGGGTTTATGGATGGTAAAGCGTGATCTATATGCCCAGTTGCCCGAGCTTTGGCATAACCCGATGTGACCGGCTATGCTCCGCTTTAATTATACCCTGAAGGGTCTGGGACGCTTGTTCAAGCTTATCATTTATTACAACATAATCATACTGCGGCGCGTGTTTCAGCTCCTGATGTGCATTTTCCACGCGCTTTGCGATCACCTCTGGCGTGTCACTGTCGCGATGATAGAGACGCTGACGTAGCGCCTCCATATCCGGAGGAATTATGAAGATAAATACCGCCTCCAGCCCCCGGCCACGCAATTGTTCTGCCCCCTGGACATCGATATCAAGCAACACATCACGCCCCTTGGCACATAACAGCTCGATATCGGCCACAGCGGTACCGTAGTAGTTATCGTGGACCTTGGCCCACTCCACAAAGTCACCGCTGTCGATCATACGCTGGAAGGTGTCGCGGGTGACGAAGTGGTAGTCCACTCCATCCTGCTCACCGCTGCGCATCTCTCTTGTAGTGTACGAAATCGAAAGCTGCAACCCTGCCTCGCGCTCCAGCAGCAGACGTCCAAGGGTGGTTTTACCCGCGCCGGACGGCGCCGACATTATGAACAAAATACCTCTACCTGCTTGCTCTCGGGTACAGTAATCAGGCATATTCTGTTGCGGTATATCCGGACTATTCAATGTTCTGTACCTGTTCGCGAATCTTCTCCAACTCAGCTTTCATTGCTACTACATTACGCGTAAGTTCTGCATCATTGGACTTCGACCCCATGGTGTTGGCTTCACGATTTAGCTCCTGAATCAAAAAATCCATCTGACGTCCAATGGCACCACTTTGACTCAGCAAGTCGCGCATCTGACCTATGTGGCTGTTAAAACGCACCACCTCTTCGCTGATATCACAGCGATCGGCAAATACAGCGACCTCCTGGGCAACACGCTGCGGATCTACCTCAGCTTCATGGAGCAGATTCTCCAGTCGATTATGGAGCTTTTGCTGCCACTCTTGAACTACTTCGGGAGTGCGGCCTTCAATGACATGGAGTAGATCTTCGAGGCTCTGAAGTCGTACCACGATGTCCTCCTCCATTGATTTTCCCTCGGCACGCCGCATTTGCACTACAGCGCCCAGAGCCTCTGTTACGGCATTCTTCAAACCTTCACGCGCAGTGGAAAGCTCAATTTCAGGCTCTTTCAGAACTATCACATCCTTTTGCGCCGCCAGGACGGAGAGGGGGATATCCTTCACCAGATCGAAGCGCTCGATCAAATCCCGGTACACCTCCACATAGGCCTCTGCAACCCCGGAGTTTACCTGAGGCTGTAAGGACTCTGCTGCATCTCCTTCTCGGCTGATATACACATCGACCTTGCCCCGGTTGAGCACATCATTAACCCAGTTCTTAACTTCATTCTCCAAAAACATCAGGGCACGCGGAAGCTTAACACTTACATCGGTATAGCGATGATTTACCGTTTTAATCTCCGCTGTGTACCGAGCAGAGTCGGTGTTACTACTCCCTTTACCGTAACCGGTCATACTGTACATAGATATATCCTGACTCTTATGAAATCTCGTAGTAACATGCTTAATGTATGCATTCCTGCCTCAAAACACGAATGAAATCCGTGGATATGTTATCATTTCCCTGCACGTACAAATAGTTATACGCTTGCTTAAGCCGGCGCAGAATATAGCACTTATACCACACCTGCAACAAGTCTATTAACAGAACAAAAGAACGCAGCAAATGTACTGCCCTTGCAACAACTCAGAGGATGGCTAAGCAAAAACTTTGTCCTACTGAAATTGATGGGTCTGGTGGTTTTTCAGCGGCAAAGTCATACATCAAATATATCAAGGTCCTGAAAAACGCCTTTATGTTCACAAAGGAAACCTTTTGCGACGCCATAAGGGTCGGAGTGTTGCAGCTCACAGCGAGATACTATACCCTTAATTGCAGATTAAGACAGATCTCTTGTCCACAAAAAATGTGCTAAAGATCAAGATAACAGACAGAGGAGGCTTCTATGCCAGAAGAAAGCAGCAACATCAAAGCGACGGCAGAAAAATTGCGGCAGGCTAAGGCACTGGTTATCGCCACAGGAGCAGGAATGGGGGTCGATTCAGGCCTACCGGATTTCCGCGGCGACAAAGGGTTCTGGAATGCCTACCCCATGTACGAACGCCTCGGACTCAATTTCTACGATGCCGCCAATCCGATCCATTTCCAGCGCGATCCGGATTTCGGGTGGGGCTTTTACGGGCATCGCACCAATATGTACCGCGAAACCGTCCCCCATGAAGGCTTCCACATTTTACGTCAATGGGGTAAAGAACTGAATCTCCCGACTTTTGTGGTAACCTCAAATGTGGACGGACAGTTCCAAAAAGCGGGATTTGACCCCAGCCGGATCTTTGAAGTTCACGGATCTATCCATCATCTCCAATGCCTGCGCCCCTGCTCGCAGAACATCTGGGACAACAATGCCGAATTCGACATTGACACTGAAACCATGCGTTGTTCTCCCGTCCCTGTATGCCCCCACTGTGGTGAAACCGCCAGGCCCAACATTCTGATGTTTGGTGATTTTTCATGGATAGACACACGCACCAGCATGCAGGAACAGCAATTCCGTGCGTTTCTCGGAGAACACGCTGACCCAGATCTCCTGGTGATCGAACTGGGAGCCGGTACCGCTGTCCCCACTATCCGCCATCTGAGTAATCGTCTCGGCAGTACTTATGGGGCAAGTGTAGTGCGCATAAACCCTCGTGAAGCGCAGATCCAGGCACCCCATCTCTCCATTTCCCTTGGCGCCCTGGAAGGGCTGGAGCAGATCAAGCAGTATCTGTAGTTCCAGAGGGTGCTTCCATGCCCTGAGCTAACAGGGTTTCGAGATTGTGGCGGCGCAGATATTCCCCCTGCATGGCATCCCAGTGCTGATACAGCACCCTGGTAGCGGACTCATCCCCTGCGCCTGCATTGAGCTCGGGGGTTAGTAGCTCAGCGAGATCTACGCTTGCAGCGCCGCGCTGGGGCAAAACTCGCACATCGCGCCCCTGTTCCTCGAAGCGCAGTAGTACCCCCTTATGTTCCAGAAAATTTAAAATAGCCAGACACACCTGCGGATCCATACCCGATTGCGCAACCAATTCTGCCTCGCACCAGGGTGCTTCCCCTTTTCGGAAACGGCGATATACAAGAAACAGTAACCTCAGCACCTGAAGGGGGTGCCAATTGGTTTCCTCTTCGGTAGTTTCGAGCGCAAGGGTATAACGCCCCTGCCAGGCTCTGCTCAGGGATCCTCCGGCAAGGGCTATAATCCAGCCTATGTACATCCAGATCATAAACACCGGCAAAGCCGCCATAGTGCCATATATGGCGTTGTATTTTCCCACCCCGATCTGAAAACTCACATAACCCCACTGACTTATGAGCCACAATGTTCCCGCAGTCACACCACCAACGGCCGCAGCGCTGAAATGTACCTTGGTATTTGGCATAAACAGATATAAAAACATGAAGGCTGCCCAGATCACCACAAAGGGGGTTATCTCCAACGCTTTAATCATCATCCCCCCAAGCCAGGGCTGCTCCAGAATCCACTGCACCAGGGTCTGACTTCTGAGGGAACTGCTCATGGATATAGCCGCAAGGAGAAAAAGTGGGCCAAATGTGATTACGGAAAAATAATCGGCAAACCTGCGGAACCAGGAGCGGCTTTCCCGAACCTGCCACAGACTGTTGAACACTTTTTCGACATTGCTGAGCAAAAACAGGACAGTGAGTAACAACGTGATGAGTCCCACTGCCCCGAGACTTCCAACATTGGTATTGTTAATATATCCCAGCACATTGCTGACTACTTCATCCGAGCCGCTTGCGAGATATTTCAGCAACATCGGCTCCATGGTGTTATGTACCCCGAGTCCTTTGAGGAGAGCAAACATGATCGCAAGTAGAGGAACCAGGGCCAACAGGCTGCTATAAGTTAGCGCCGCAGCTTTTTCCATACAGCGCTCGCGTTTAAAAAGCACCAAAGTGAGGAGAAGTGCGCGCACCGCTCCATTACTGCTTTGGGTAAGATGCGTGCGCCACTCGGGGATCTCTTCCATTATCTGCTTTATGTGCATATCAATACACCCCTTTTAGCCAAGTATTTCTTGCAGAGACTTCTCCTCTTTTCTAACAATTTCACGCCCCTGCTTGATCGCTTCATTTGCGCGGTAAAATTCCAGCAGGCCAATATGAGCCAGGCTGGGGGCAATAACTATATCGGGTTTATCCTCAGTCAGGCGGGTGCGCGTAATGCGATCCTGCGTGATATTTACCGACCCCGCCAGACTCTCGAACAGGCCCGGGGTATTCTGAGCAGAACCAAGATTGGATAAAATGGAGTCGGAATAGGAACGCAAGGTATTTTTCACATATGCCACCAGGTGGTTACCTCCATTCTCTTTCTTGGCTCCATTACCCTCATTTGCGCTCGTATTATTCTCCTCCTCCCGTTTTCGCCTGCCGTTGCGTCTGTGCACCGAATGCTTCCCCACTATATCGCCATTGAGATTTACGGCTATCACCACCTCTGCACCGAGAGATTTACACACCGACACCGGAACCGGATTCACCAGTCCTCCATCCACAAGCCAGCGCTTATCATGCCGCATAGGGGTAAACAGTCCGGGTAACGACATGGAGCCTCTCACTGCTATGCGCACACTCCCGTGAGTAAACCAATATTCACTTCCGCTTTCAAGATCTGTGGATACCGTGGCAAAGATCTTTTCCAGATTATCGATATCGCTGTCCGCGGGATCCACCACTTCAGCCAGAAAGCGTTTCAGGCGTTCGATATCGATAAATCCGGAACGATGAACCTTGAGATTGAAAAAACTCGCTACATCCATGCGCGTAAGTGATTCGGCCCACTCCTGCAACGCCTTAAGGCGATTTGCAGCATATGCGGCTCCCACCACGGCGCCTATGGATGAGCCACACACAATATCCGGAACAATACCCTGCTCTTCCAGGGCCTGAATAACTCCTATATGGCTCCAGCCGCGCGCTGAGCCACTCCCAAGGGCAAGCCCTACCTTTACTTTATTCGTATCAGTCACTGTATGCTCCGAACTAAAATCAGTAATGAGGAGGACGCTCGTTAATCTCAGTTTCGGGATCTTCAGATGCAACAGCACCGCTTTTCAGGCGCTTGGCAATACTTCTGCATAACGCCTCGAGCTCCAGAATCTGTTTTTGCTGCTCTGAGATCTGAGAACTCAGCTCTTCAATCTGATATTCCTGAAATGCAATCCTGCTCTCCAACTCCACCATCTGTTTATCTGACATCAAATACAACCTTTCGTATTCCAATTCTTTTAAAATAACCCATATTCACGCTAGTATGCCACAAACATGCACTCCAGAGGCTTATATCAAACATCTCACCCGAGGGGATCAAGTATGACTATTACACTGTATCGCACCGCATTATGTCCACGCTGCAAAAAAACAGAACGTATATTACAACGCCTGATGCCCGAATATCCGGATCTTGACCTCAAAATCATTGAGATTACAACCCGCCCGTTAGAGAGCTTCCGTGCCGGAGTACGCATGATCCCGGCAATCAAGCACAGGAGCGAAATTCTCAGCGGTATCGTACTCGATGAATCCAGGATTCGTGATTTCCTCCAGCGTCACCTTGCTTCAGAGGAGGAATCTCCACATTAGAGAAACCGGCAATTCCTTTGTACTCAATCATACAAAGCTGACTACTATTGACCGCTCAAGATCCCTAAAAATACTGCAGGCCCGCCATCGTAAACGATGTGCGGGCCTGCTATTACAGTGCTATTACAACTCAGTTTGGCTTAAAATCGCCCGAAATCGTTATCGTCGAGGGCGATAAAATCATTCCCTGAGGATGACTTGCCATCTGATGAGCCCCAGCTATCCTGCGAGCTCTGTGCCCTAGGATTTAATTTTTTCTGTCCTTGCGCTGAAGACTTAGACTCAGACCGCTTTGGCGCCGGAGTCGTTTTGGGCTTAGAGGCGACATAATTTCTGTGCAGAACAAAGCGTGACAACATTTCACGCAGTTCATGGGATTGTGATGCCAGTTCTTCTGAAGTGGCAGCACACTGCACAGCGTTGCTGGTGTTCTGCTGTGTAACCTCGTCAATCTGATCCAGACCGATGCTGATCTGGGAAATTCCCTTGGTTTGTTCATCCGACGCTGCCGCGATCTCTTCAACCAGATCAGATACTTTGGTGATTCCCTTCACGATTCCATCCAGCGCTTCGGCAGTTCCCTCGGCAATCTGGGTTCCATTTTCCGCTTTCTGAATCGCGCTTTCGATCATATCAGTGGTTTCGCTTGCTGCTTTGGCACTTCGCGCCGCCAGATTCCGAACCTCTTCCGCTACTACAGCAAACCCTTTACCGTGCTGCCCTGCACGTGCCGCCTCTACTGCCGCGTTGAGGGCAAGGAGATTGGTCTGGAACGCGATCTCATCGATCACCTTAATGATGCGGGAAATGTTCTGCGCTGACTCATTGATTTCAGCCATCGCTCCCACCATGTCCTGCATCTGGGTATTACCGTGCTCTGCGGCTTTACATGCATCAGCGGAAAGAGTGTTTGCCTGAATGGCATTATCCGCGTTCTGCTTGGTACGGGATGCCATTTCATTCATGGAACTGTTGATCTCCTCCAGAGAACTGGCCTGCTCAGTAGCCGCCTGAGAGAGCGATTGGCTCGTATCCGAAACCTGATCCGAGCCGGAGGCAATCTGTTCCCCGGCGAGCCGGACTTGCCCCATACTTTCATTCAGAGCACGATTCGCCTTCGCAAGGGGATCTCGTATAAGCCCTTTAGCTTCGAAGGTAAAGTTGCCCTCTGCGAGTTTTTCAAACGCGGTCAGAACTTCAAACTGCAGGTTGTCCGCAAACGCATTCATCGCCGAAGCCAGACGTCCCATCTCATCATTACTCTGATACTGGATACGTTTGCCGAGATCACCATGTTCCAGTGCCTCGATCATGGATACATTCTGCTCAAGCGGTTTACTTACACGCTTAATCATAAACCCGGCGATTAAAATTCCGCACACGAAGAGACCGCCCACCACGGCACTTGAACTTTTCCACAGAATGGCGGCCAACTCTGCATCAGCTTCATCCAGAGACTGAATAACCTCAAACGCGCCGTGAATCTCCCCGGCACGCCAGTTTTCCATCTTCCCCCCGGTAGGATCGAGGCCTTTATTGTTGCCCCACAGCTCTACCGAAGTACGCGGATCACCATGGCAAGTCATACAAGTCTCAGACAAAACAACCGGTCTGAAGTATCGAACGGCATTCAGGTCTTCATCAATCACATAGTATTCATCCAGGCCTTCGCTCTTCATGGCCTTTATTGCTTTAGCTTCAACAGAATCCGGAGTGTTGTCTGGATTGCGCGGCTCGAATTTTGGCACCCGGAATTCGTAGTTACCCTCTTCCGCTTTGCGCATAGCCGCATGCCACGCCGATACCACCGGTACCGACATGACCAGCTTGTCAATTTCGCCCTTATCTGCAAAATCGCGCAACATCTCGGTATCGAAAACTCCCTTTTGGTACAACTCCTCCATCCCCTGGCGAGTTGATTCTACCGTAAGGGTAATGGCACGAGATTTTTCCACAAAGGCGTTAACGGTCTTGTTTTTGGTCTGAATGATGTATGCCCCGAACAAAACCCCCAGCAACAGGGAGGGTAAAAGCACACCTACAAATATAACTTTGACCTTCAACGACATTTTTTTCATCAACTATAATCTCCTGCAGATAAAATTTCGCGGGAACCAGACAGCACAACCAGATTCAAGGAGGCTTAAAAGTGAATAACCAACAACCTGGTGCGGTTACTTACAACAGAAATGCATGTTTAATTTAAACCCGGCAGGTCAAGAATATTAGCACCAGTATCTCTAGTACTCAAGGCAATTATGAATAACTATTCGGAATGGTGGCTACCATCATTTCCCGCTACTATTTTCTCTTCTCCAGGAAGGTAGATCATAAAGGCCGTTACCCCAATACCGATAGTGCCGAGCAACACCCGTATCCACAGGGGCTCAACAACCCACCCCGAAAAACCGAGGGAAAACCAGAGCACAGCAATCGTAACAATTTTGGCGCGCAATGGAACCCCGCCCCCATCCATATAGGGGCATACAATGGGTCCCAATCGCCGGTGATTAACCAACCAGACATAAAAACGATCGCTACTGCGCGCAAAGCATGCCGCCGCCAGGAGCAGCAACGGCACCGTAGGCAGCAGAGGGAGAAACATCCCCAGCACTGCCAGCGCCGTGCTCAAAAAGCCTATCGTTATAAGGACGTAACGCAACATCTATTCGCTCCTGGAGTTTACTGCAATCAATAAGACAAAAGCCCTGAAAGGCAAAAGTGGCACCCAACAGCCCCAAACAAAAAAAGCACCTACAGGAAAAACCCGTAAGTGCTTGTTTTTTATGGTGGAGCTAGGCGGTCTCGAACCGCCGACCTCTTGAATGCCATTCAAAACAAGCACACTTCCCGAACGTTCCCAAATAAGCAAAAAAACCTTTGATATTCAGGACATTTACAAATATACTGTTTCCTAGATGTTCCCTTGAAAATGTATCGTTTCCCGTAAAAAGTTGTTACGTAAGTTGTTACGCCCTTGAGCACACCGAAAGGCATTCAAAGATGAGTATCCCAGTTTTAAAGGACGCACGCAAGACCGGCGAGCCTGGTGTTTATTATCGAGAGCACCCGACCAGGAAAAACGGGGTCAAGTTTGATCGGCAATGGATCATTCGGCAAACGCTGGGAGGCGTTCAGCGCGTTTCTATCATTGGATGGTGGAGCGAGGGACATTTACTCGGCGACGCATTAAACAAGGCCGCCGAATACAAAGAAAATCACCGCTGGAACAAGGCGAACCCGGACCAACCCCCTAAGCCGGTATGCAAACAGGATGAAGACGAAGCCGCAGAGCGCAAGCGGCAAGAACTCGAACAGCAGCGCCAGATCGAGGAACGTAAAAACATCACCATTCTGCAAATCTGGAACGATGTATATTTTCCTCTTGCACAGCAGCATAAAAAGCCCGCAACCGTCACCAGCGAGCGCACACTATTTGACAAGTGGATTCGGAAGGATTACGGCAACAAGCGCCTGAACGATTTAACCAAGCTGGATTTTGCGCGCCTGAGCAAGAAAATCACAAAGGCCGGACGTTCACCTCGTACCGTTCACTATGTTGCAAGCGTGTTATTGCAGATATGGTCAACCGCATTTGATAACGACCTGGTCGAGGTACAGCCGCCCCGACGCAAAACGCTGAACCTACCCGACATCGACAACGAGCGGACCCGTGCGTTCACCCTGGATGAAGCGAAGCTGTTTCTTGCAGCCCTGAAGGATCGAAGCCCACAATGGCACGACATTTGTTTACTGTCACTCTTAACCGGATTACGTGCCTCGGAGGTGTTTAAACTCCAGAAATCAGACATCGACCTTGACCGGGGTTTAATCTTCCTCAGATCGCCCAAAAAAGCCAGATCGCAACACTTGCAGATCAGCACCACCGCAAGCAACCACATTGCCGACATGCTCGAACGTAGCAACCAGGAGGGTGAATATCTGGTATGTAATCGCAAAGGCGACCCGATTAAGTGGGTAAGCGATACCGTAGAGCGCACCATCGAGGATTTAGGTTTGAATGAAGGTGTAGACAAAAAATCGCGCCTCACCTTCCATAGTTTGCGCCACACCGCTGCAACCTGGGCCTTAGAGCAGGGAGCCGACATTTACCATGTTTCAAAAATGCTGCGCCACACCACCGTTCGAATGACCGAACAACGCTATGCACATCTAAGCAACGACACCATCCGCAACACAGCCGACACCATAGGTTCCATGTTGGATAGCAACGACGGAAAAGTGGTTAAGATTGAAAAACAGCAGCAGGAAAATAAATAATTTCATCTCCAGGCAACTTGACAAACTAACCATAAAGGTTAATCATGGAAAAGCGTACACCGCATTATTTACTTGAAGAGGTCAAGGAATACGTCGCCATGAAAGGCATTAATGCCTTCACCATGACCGCACGGAAAAATGGCTTTGCTCTAGGATTGACTCAAGCCGAACTGGTAGCAACCGTGCTTGCTTTAACACGCCGGGACTTCTACAAATCCATGACCAGTTACAACGACCACAAGTTATGGCAGGACGTATACCACGCACCCTTGTTTAATGGCGATACAGCTTATGTAAAGGTCTCAGGCTTTGAAACAGGCCGCCCGGTAATTCAATTCAAGGAGCTTTAACCATGAAAACCCCAAGTTGCCCAAGTTGTGGATATAAAGAGATGAAACGCGAAACCAACCGTTCAGAGGTTGTTACCGTGGCTGACCGCACCGAGATTGTCACCGGCCTTTCTGGCTGGTTTTGCCCCGAATGCGGGGACGGCTGGTTAGACGACACCTCAAGTGAACGCTATGGCAGAATTGGAGACGAGTTAGTACGCCAGCATCGCGAGCAAGTAGGCAGCGATATACGCCGCATACGCCGCAAACTGAAGCTGACCCAAAAACAGGCCGCTAATATCTTTGGTGGTGGTGTAAATGCCTTCTCAAGATACGAACTCGGAGAGGTTGAACCGGGCCTTTCAACCATGAAACTTTTACGCCTGCTCGACAAACACCCTGAACTCTTAAATGAGGTCAACTCAGAGATGCAGACATGAAAAAGCCTGATAAAGTGCTGAATATCGGTATCATGTCAAAAGAGGAATACCGCAAGCGCACCATTGCCATTGCCAAGGGAGAATATACCCCCAATGCCGACGAACCGAAGGTGTGGTTTGAAAGCCTGCAATCCATGGCGCAAATTCTCAACAGCGAGAACCAGAAATTGCTTAAACTCATCATCGACAAACAGCCGCAATCCCTAAAGGAACTTGAAACCCTGAGTGGTAGAACGAGCAGCAACCTGTCCCGCACCCTTAAAACCATGGAGCGTTACAAGATTATAAAGCTCGACAAAGAAAAACGCCGCCTGATTCCCAAGGTTGAAGCCGACAGCTTTATGATTCAAGTCGGCCTACACTGACACCACAAAAACCCGGCTAGGCTGATCACCGAAAAAGGCGGCACCCTACCGCCCCCGCCGGGTCCATTCGCACCAGGGACGCACACAGGGAGTGCATACAATGACTGACCGAATACCGGACCTGACCCCTTTTGAGAACCTACCTATTTATGAAGTGGCGCAAGAATGGGAGCGCGAAACGAACAGGCCCATTATCATACATCTACATGAAATGGCTCTTGCAATTAGCCAAGGATCACTAAAAATTGAAATTAGCGATTCAATGAAATTGGTTGAACGCTGGGAAAAACAGAAAAAATACAGAAATGCTTCACCGTCGTGGTTCTGGAATGAATCATCAAGAGTAGTTTCTAGCATTAGGAACGTTCCCATTTATACGAAGTGGACGCCTGACAAGTCACGTTGCATACAACATCTGAAAAACCCGCCTAATAGCCGCATCGAACCCACAGGTTTAAAAGGAGCACTATACAAGGAACAAATAAACATCAAACGCGAACACTTCCGCGCCTGGTGCGAATCTAAAGAATACCCTCTTCCGAAATTCTGGTTCGGCGACAGCAAACAGGTTGAACACAGCACAAGTCCACACGAAGAACACAATTCCAGGGAAAAACCAGAAAGCACTCCACATACAGAACGCATGGACCCTTTAAGGGCATTAATCGTTAAAGTCTTACAAGAAGGCATAAGCTCAGACCCTGAATCAGTCTGGTTAGCACTATTGGATAGAAAGGGCGACGGCACAATTATTTGTAGCCACGAAGACGAAAAGGGAACTGTTATCAAATGGAAAGATTCAGAGGGCAATTTTAAGACCTTAACAAAAAGAGCATTGCGTGGACGTATACAGCGCCTGAAGTAAAACGAGCAAGCCTCGTAAAACTCAACAAAAGTACGATAAGAGCACGATAAACACATTTACAGCACGTTAAGCACTACCGCTGGAAATGTTTGTTTTTTCGTGCTTTTTTGTTTCCCGTGCAGGCACATACAAGCGAGGGGACGCCCTCGACAAACAACCCCAATGCACAGGAGCAAATACCATGAGCACACACAGAGATATATTCGCACGTATGGCTAAAGAATGGCCTTCACCCCTGGTGGCCGCCGCTGAAGTAAAACATTTTTCAGGCGGAATAATCAGCGGCAAAACACTTGCAAACCTTCGAAGCCGTGGCGAAACCGTGCCTGATTCAATCAAGGTCGGTGCCCGGCGCGCATACCAGGCCGACAGTTTAGCCGAATGGCTGCGCCAGCGCGCCACCACAGCAACGGAGGTGGCGTAATGAACCTACCCCCTAAGATCGAGAACAAAAACGGCCTGGAGGTATTGCGAGGCGACATAATCGACAACGGAGAGGATCGCCCCCAGATACGCGTTTGGTGTCGGTATTGCCGCGCATATCATACGCACGGATGGCCCGACCGGATCACCGACCCCGACCACATCGAGCATAGGCATTGTCATTGCTTCGACCGCCCCGGTCGGCGCGCCGCTGATTCGCCGTATCGTGGTATCGGGTATCTGATCGGAGTACATCATCGAACTACGGGGAGGGCCGCATAATGAGACACGATAAAACCAAGATCGTATCCACCACACCCGCACCGGATCACCTGCACGCCGTTTACCTGGACGGAGATTCGGAAGTATTCGAACCGCTTGTTTGTCTGGCTACAATAGAGGACGACGACGGCCAGCACCACATTGAAGCAATGGTGCATGGCGGCATCGGCAATATTGAACGCGCCGACGCCGCGAGTAATTTCGACCGGCTCGAATGGCGACAAGGCGAATGTCAATGTTCAGTGGCTTAATCGACGCCATGCGCGCCGCCGGGGTCAACCCCGCCGATGAATTGCCCCTTCATCCAGACGGGAAGATTCGCCGTTTCCGTCTGGATGGAGACAAGCCGCGCACCCTGAACGGGTATGTCACCATTTTTGACAATGGCGACGGCAGCTTTGGGGCTAGTTTCGGAAGCTGGAAGCACGGCATCAAAGAAACCTGGTTTTCCGGTAAACCACGGCATGAATTGACCCCGGCAGAGCGCCGCGAATATGCACGCAAAATGGCCGCAGCAAAGGCAGAGCGGGAAGCCGAAGAACAGCGTCGACACCAGGCCGCCGCCGAAAAAGCCCGGCACCTATGGAATGAAGCTGTACCGGCATCAGCAGAGCATCCGTATCTCGTCAAAAAGCAGGTAAAGCCGCACCGCCTGCGCCAGTTAAACGGGTCCCTGGTGGTGCCGGTCCACAGCATAGCCGGGGAGCTGGTCGGCCTCCAATTTATCGAGGCCGACGGCAACAAGCGTTTTTTAAGCGGGACCCGGATCAAGGGAAGTTTTCACCTAATCGGCGAAAGGTCCGAAGATACTGTTCTGATCGCTGAAGGATTCGCCACCGGCGCAACCCTGCACCAGGCGACCGGGTTTCCGTGCGTTTGTGCGTTCAGTGCCGGAAACATGCGACCCGTTGCCGAAGCTATCCGCTCAAGACACCCGAACATAAACATCATCATCTGCGCCGACGCCGACCCCGTCGGTCAATCCGCTGCACAGGAGGCCGCCGAAGCGGTCAATGGTGCCTGGATTACACCGCAGCATGATGTTTCAGAAACTTAGGAGGCCCCAAACATGGGAGATTTTAACGACATGGCCGCCGAACGTGGCCTAAAAGCGGTAAACGAGGGGGTAAAACCCGTCATCGACGCCGCAAAAGGCGAACCGTACGGCAATTTTATTATAAAATCAAACGCCGTATATCAACTTTCAGAGAATCCTAAAACAGGTGAGGTAACACAATACAAGTTTTGCAGCTACATAAAGCCCATCGGCCTTGCCCGAGATGAATCAGACGGCAGTTACACAGCCCTGCTTGAGATGAAAAATCCCTATGGCCACATAAAAACTCTTCAGCTACCTATGGAAGATGTTTATACATCGGGAGCACAAGAGGCGTTGCGCCTGTTTGTCGGTGCTGGTGGCAGGTTTTACGCAAAAAGCCGTATCAAGAGTGGTTTTCCTGAATTGATCAGCTCATTTTTTGAAAATCCGGACAAACTCGAAAGGATTTTACTCGCAGAGAAAACCGGATGGATTGAGCGCAGCGGCAAACGTGCGTTTGTACTACCCGGCGAAACCATAGGTAACGCAACCGGCGAGCAGATTCGTTTAAAAGATCAAGGCGAGGGTCCGCCTACCTTTCAATGCAAAGGCACCTTGCAGGACTGGGAGGAGAACATCGGCAGATATTGCGCCGGAAACAGTCGTCTGACGTATTCAGCCAGTCTATCTCTGGCTGCGCCCCTGTTTCGTTTAAGGGGGGCCGGGGGAGCAGGTTCACACTTTTTCGGGAAATCTTCATCAGGTAAAACCACCCTCTTACATACATCCGCGAGTGTATCCGGTTTCCCTGAAGGGATTATTAAGACATTTAATTCCACCGCAAACGCCCTTGAGCATACCGCTTCACAGTTCAATGATTGTTTACTTCCGGTAGATGAATTAGGCCAAGGCGACCCGCAGCAAGCTGGTCGGATCGTATATACAACAATGGACGGAGTCGGCAGAGGACGCGCCGACATACACGGCAATGCCCGCAAGGTCCGTTACTGGACTATAGCGTTGATATCCACCGGGGAAATTGACATCGAGGCGCACTTAGCCTCAGGCGGCCAAACGGTAAAGGCCGGGCAGGAAATCAGACTGGCATGTATACCCGCCGACGCTGAACAGGGTTTAGGTATATTTGAAACCATCCACGAGTTTGATTCCCCGGCTGAATTTGCTGATCATCTTAAAGCTGCATCCGGGAAATATCACGGAGTACTGTTCCACCAATACATAAAAACCCTGGTGGATGAACTGAACGACCCTGAAAAATGTGAATCGCGCATGGAGTGGATCGCAAACACTGAGCAGGATTTTATAAACCAGGTGGTACCGCCTGGTGCAAGTGGGCAAGTGTACAGGGTGAGTCGCCGTTTCGCCCTGGCAGCCACCGCCGGAGAACTCGCAACCAGTTACGGATTAACCGGGTGGACCACCGGCGAGGCAACCAGTGCGGCAAAGATATGTTTCAAAGCATGGTTAGAGCGACGCGGCACCAGTGGCGACAGCGAGATTATGAGCCTGTTAAACCAGGTAAACGGTTTTTTTGAATCGTTCGGCGAAAGTCGTTTTCAGCCCATCGAGAACAAGGGCCGTGATATACCACGCCGCGCTGGATTCCGTCGCGCTATTGCCGAAGGTATGAATATTGACCCTACCGGCTACGAATATTACGTGTTACCCGAAACATGGCGTAAGGAGGTTACAGCCGGGTATGAAAGCCGCTGGGCCGCAAAGGTGTTAGCGCAGTATGGTATTTTACAAGAGTCTCCAAAAGGCGAGTCAACACAAACAAAACGCTTACCTGGCCTCGGCAATAAACGTTGTTACGTGATTGAATTCAACAACCAGGAAATCGAGACCGAAACGCCCGAAGAGGTATGTAAAATAGATGAATACTCTGAAATACCGTTTTGAGCACGTAGCATACGTAGCACACGTAACAGGCTGATATGTTTACGTAAATCCTGCTACCTATTTGCTACGTAAAAAAAATTAACGTAGCAAATTGCTACGTAAAAATATTTTACGTTACACTTACGTAACAGGTATTTACCCTTTAAAAACGGCAACTTATGCAAGCGTAACGTTGCTACGTAAAAAAAACGACAATTATATATTTTTACTCCAAAAAAGGATTAAAGACCATGAACAAAAAAACCTCGAACACCACCGTCGCCCCCGATAAATTAACCCCCGGTACTAAGGTTTTTGCCATAGAGGAAAACGACACCCTGGGCCTGAGTTTAATCGGAACCCTGACCGAATACACCACCGACGGGATCGCCCTGGTGCATTGCCCTGGTGCCGGTACAATCCGCGCCGGTATCATCGAACCATTTTAAAACAAATCATCAAATCAGATCGGAGGCCCAAACATGCAAACCAAAAGATCAAGACCGATTCCCGTTGTTGCTGGATACCTGGCACCCGGTAGCAAGCAAATCAAAGTCTGGTGCGAACATTGCGGTCGGTATCATCTGTATGGTGCACCCGATGGCATGGCCGACGATTACGAACACCGCGTTGCACAGTGCTACGTACCAGGATCACCATACAAAGGCACCGGGTATCTGATAAAGGTTATTCGCACCGCAGCACCGAAGCGCCGTCGACGGCCCTTCCGTTATCCGCGCCGGTAGACAACAGCCCCCACCATCACCCCGACGGCCAAACACCACGACAAAGGCCGTCGGGGTTTACACCTTCAGCACCCTGAGCCACCGCCCAACGGGCAAACACCACGCCATATAGGGCAATACCCGCATTGCAATTATCGGGCAATATACGCAGATTCAGCCGCCACACACGAAGCCCTGAGCGCTCATGTAACAGTAAAACACTTTGCACCCCTACCGAAACCCCACAAATAAACGAAAAAGCGCTGCACAGATTCCGCCGTGAATGAGTAGTTTTTTACATACACGCTTTTACACGATAATTGGCAACAATTACCTTATAAGTGAATTAATCTGAATACTTATCTTGCATGGATTGATTTTTGCAATAATAGGTTTTTTGTGTAAAACTGAGTAAAGGTCGCAGATGCAAAAATGCTCACACCCCACCACCAAGCCATGAGCCACCACACTCGCCGACCTACGTAGCAACAACCAACCAGGGAGGGATTCTGTTTGTCGCTGCAACGGGACACCAGCACCAGCGTCAACGACGGCATCAGCACCAGGGAGGGATTCTGTTTGTCGCTGCAACGGGACACCAGCACCAGCGTCAACGACAGCATCAGCACCAGGATACCTTCGTCGGTATCTGATACTGGATCAGCACCATGGAGGGTTTCTGTTTGTCGCTGCAACGGATCGCAGACGGGAGCAGACCATCAGCATCAACCCCGCACCCCCCGCGCCCCCTTAAGGGTTTTAACAATCCGGCGCAAGATTCCCAAAGACACCCGCGCCGCATCAATAACAAGTGCCGTCGGGTCCTCCTGGGAAAGCTGTAAACGGGGTGCGAAGCGAGCCCGGAAATTCACTATTTTTGCCCACGCCCAACATTTGGCACCCTGGCACAATAGAGCAACCACGTTGCCAACGTTCAGGATCCTTCCTGCACCTGGATTCAGTACGGGGATGCAAGCCCCAAAAAATCACCGCGAACCAAACATTCGCGGCATTCAGTTTTTCAAGACATGCGACCACGGGTCCTTTTAACGCCACACCGCACACCGGGGAGCAAAGCCCCAATATTCACGCCCATTTGATTTTTGAGACTGGATTGTAAAAATGGAACCAAGACCAGAAAAAGCCAGACAGAAAAATGTTTTCCGCGTCGAGATTCAAAAGACAGGTTTTACAGGTAACAGGTAGCAGAAAAGGGGATAAGGATTTAAAAAGTTGTTACGTAAGTTGTTACGCCGACCCCCAAAACAAAAAAAGCACCTACAGGAAAAACCCGTAAGTGCTTGTTTTTTATGGTGGAGCTAGGCGGTCTCGAACCGCCGACCTCTTGAATGCCATTCAAGCGCTCTCCCAGCTGAGCTATAGCCCCTTAAGTCGGAGGTGTTTATATCAAACCGCTCTGACTGCTGTCAACGTAATTTACACACCTACCCCGTATTTATTTCGTCAGGCGGGTGAGGGCTTCTTTGTACTTCTCGCCGGTCTTGCGCACTATCTCCTCAGGCAGATCGGGCGCGGGGGCTGTTTTCCCCCAATCCAGAGTTTCGAGGTAATCACGCAGAAACTGTTTATCGAAGCTGGGCTGCGGGCCACCGGGCTCGTACTTATCCGCTGGCCAGAAGCGGGATGAATCCGGAGTCAGGGCTTCGTCAATCCAGATCAGCTCTTCATTGTAGATACCGAATTCAAACTTGGTATCGGCGATAATGATCCCTTTGGTTTCGGCGTAGTCGCGCGCGCGCTTGTATATCTCAAGGGTAACCTCCTTGAGTTGTGCCGCGAGCTCTGCCCCGCAGAGCTCCTCTACCCTGCTGAAGGGGATATTCTCATCGTGTTCGCCGATATCAGCCTTGGTCGAGGGGGTAAAAATAACTTCCGGGAGACGGTCGCTCTCTTTAAGGCCTTCAGGAAGGGGGATACCACAGATAGAGCCATTCTCCTTGTACTCTTTCCATCCGGAACCGGAAATATATCCACGCACAATACACTCAACCGGTAGCGGCCTGGCCTTTTTCACCAGCATACTGCGCCCCTCAAGCTGAGTGCGGTACTGCTGTGCCACTTCAGGAAAATCATCCACATCCGTACTTACAATGTGGTGAGGGATAATGTCGCCCATTTTTTCAAACCAGAATTTGGAGATCTGAGTCAATACGAAACCCTTGTCAGGAATCCCCTCGTTCATAATTACGTCAAATGCGGAGATCCGGTCAGTGGTGACAATGAGCAAATGCTCGCCAACGTCGTAGATATCCCTGACCTTGCCTTTATTAACCAACTTGAGTTCTGGGCACTCTGATTCGAGAACAACCGGTGTCATAACTATCCTACTCCTCTTTCATGGAATTTAAAATGGATGGGGCGATGGTTATATCCGCATCTGCACGCATTTCATCAATAACTTCCTGCAGTGCTTTTTCCTGTTTACGTTCGCGCACCTGTGCTTCGAGAGCATCTGACTCCTCCTGGCTCAGGGCACTGGGATCAGCGGGTTGAATCTGCTTAAGCTTCACCACGTAGAAAACGTTGTCCTGCTGATAAACTTCAGGCGCCAGTGGCTCCTTGATGCTCAGAGAGAAAGCAGTTTCGGTAAGCTCTTCATGGGGACCGATGCCGGGGATCACTCCACCGAGATTGTGGGCAAACAACCCAGTTTCATCAAGCTCAGCGGCTTCGGTAGCCACGTCATCAATAGCTGTACCATCCTGTAAACCCTCAAGAGCCTGATCTGCACGTTTCATTGCCATCTGTTCGGCAGACTTCTGGCGTACTTTTTCTACAACTCTGGGGCGCACCTGATCCAATTCTGGAATATAACTCGGTTTCTTTTCTGCGACCTGTGCCAGCACAACCTTGTCACCTACCTTGAGGGGCTTTATCATCTTACCCTCGGAGGCACTGAACGCCCGACTTTTGAGCTCAGGAGCATTCCCGATCCCACCAATAGGTTCATCGCGCGTTAACAGACCGCTCTTGAGCGGCGAGAGGCCAAGCTGTTGAGCTGCGCCCACAATACCACCTTGTTCACGGTTCATATTGTACGCATCTATCGCTTTTTCATATGCCAGCTTAACACTCTGCTCCTTGATAAAGCCCTGTGCCACTTGCGAACGCACCTGATCCAGCGGCTTATATCCGGCCTGAACATGGTCTGTGACCTGAACTATATGGAAACCCGAGGCTCCCTCAACCATATCGCTGATCTCCCCTGTCTCTAGCGAAAAGGCTACTTTTTCAAAGGTCGAATCAAAGGTATTGCGCTTAAAGTAGCCGAGATCACCACCTTCGGCAGCACTTTCAGCATCATCAGATTTCTGCTTTGCGATGGTGGCAAAGCTCTCTGCATCAACCTGGGTCAGGATCTCCTGCGCTTGTGCACGCTTCTTTTCGCGCACTTCGTCACTGGCATCCTGCGGCACCCGAATAAAGATATGCCGCGCCTGAACCTGCTCATCAATGGAAAATTCATCCATATGACGTTGATAGTAGCGCTCTAAATCTTCCTCACTGGGCTCTATCTCATCGCGGAGATCTTCGGCAGACACCTCCACATATTCAAGCGCTATCTGCTCACCTATACGATACTGCTCTTTATTCTCAGCGTAGTACTTTTCTACAGCGGCAGCATCAACTTCCACTTCATCTCTAAAATCCCGCGGATCAAAAGCCAGATACGCGAGATTGATCTTTTCGTTGATGCGGCGGTACTCTTCCACTACATCCGCATCAGTTACCTGAACCTGCCCCTGGATCTGTGCACGGACACGGTTCACCAGCATTTGACGCCGCTGCATCTCCTCGAAATCCTTCGGGGTCATACGCTGGTAGTTCAGAACCTCTACATAGCGGTCTTTATCAAAACTACCATCTACCTGAAATGCCTCCACTGCTGCAATAGCGGAAACAACCTCATCTTTACTCACCTCCAGCCCCATCTCTTCAGCCTTTTCGATGAGAAGAGCCTGTTCAATGAGCATGTTCATGGACTGACTGTTAAGTTGAAGCTCTTCTTCCATCTCAGGACTGAAGGAATCGCCGTAAAGATTGCGGTAAAGATTATAAAGATTATTGTAAGTCATCCTGAATTCATCAAAGGATATTTTGGTATCGTTTACCCGCGCTGCAACCGTTAGTTGATCTTCCTGTTCCTGCCCTTTGCCCCAAACCAGGAAAATGGTTCCAATAAAAGCTGCTATAATAACCCAGAAAACAAACTTCACTATGAAGGTTTTCTGCTTTTTGCGAATCAGGTCGAGCATGTCAGCACTTCTCCTTGTTGTGGTCGCGAACTATCATTTTTTTGGGCGTAAAATCCAGGCTCGAATATTAGTTAAGCCCCGAGAGAATTGCAACATATTAAATATAAGAAGGTATCCATACCTCAATCGCACAAATGAACAATTTATTCAGGTGATCAATTCTTTTAAACTTGAGCGTTTGCGCCCTTTCTGCTAGCTTGAATAACTTATGGAAAATGGCGATTGCGTGCACATCTGAGCTTTGTTATTTAAGTGAATGTGCATAATTCGTCGCGCCGTTGTCACAACATACCTTACATGGAAGAGATTTAGACATGCTGAACATATTCAACGCCCTGTTGGGAATTTTCTCTAACGACCTTGCCATTGATCTGGGCACGGCAAACACACTGGTTTATCTCAGGGGCAAAGGGATTGTGGTAAGCGAGCCATCCGTAGTAGCGGTACAGAAAGATGCCAGTGGCACAAAAAAAGTCCTGGCTGTCGGGGTTGAAGCCAAAAAGATGCTCGGGCGCACCCCCGGAAGCATCGTCGCAATCCGACCTATGAAGGATGGAGTAATTGCCGACTTTGATATTACCGAGGAGATGCTGCGCTACTTCATACAAAAAGTACACAACCGCAAAGCCCTGGTTCGTCCGCGAATCGTAATCTGTGTGCCCTCTGGGATCACCCAGGTGGAAAAACGCGCGGTAAAAGAATCCGCCGAATCTGCGGGAGCACGTGAGGTTTATCTGGTAGAAGAGCCCATGGCTGCGGCTATCGGGGCGGGACTACCCATCACTGAAGCAAACGGCAACATGATTGTGGATATAGGTGGAGGTACTACCGAAGTAGCGATCATCTCTCTTGCAGGTATCGTTTACGCCCAGAGCGTACGTGTAGGGGGAGACAAACTGGATGAAGCGATCACTCAGCATCTCAAGCGCCAGTATAATATGCTTATTGGTGAGCGCACTGCCGAGCAGATAAAAATAGATATCGGCAGCGCCATGGAATGTGAAGAAGAGTTGACCATGGATGTCAAGGGGCGTGACATGGTCACAGGCATCCCCCGTACGCTAAATATCGGCTCTGCCGAAATTCGCGACGCCATGGCGGAGACAGTGAATGCCATTGTGGAAGCGGTACGGGTAGCTTTAGAAAGAACCCCGCCCGAGCTGGCAGCTGACATTGTCGACAAAGGTATTGTACTTGCCGGAGGTGGCGCAATGCTGCGCAATATTGATGAATTACTCCGCAAAGAGACCGGACTCCCTGTTGTTATCGCCGACGAGCCCCTTTCAAGCGTCGTTTTAGGCTCCGGAAAGATCCTGGATGAGCTTGAATTGCTGCGCCGCGTCGCCATAAGCAGCTGACGGCATCACCAATATTGGCCCCGGCTAAAGCGCAAGCTCTGCTAAACCATTCTGGACCGGCTCTATGTAAATGCGTGATTTTCTGGATCTGCAAAAACGTCTGTTTGTTTTACTAATCCTCTTTCTGTGTGCCCTGTTGCTGTACAGCTACAATCTACGCACCAAGCCGGACACCAATCTGTTTGAACGCAGCATTCTTCTTATGACTGAACCATTAAGTCAGGGAGTCACCGCCACTACACGAGGAGCAACCTCCTTGTGGCACGATTATGTTAATCTAGTGGGAGTCAAACAGGAAAATGACGCCCTGCGCCAGGAACTCAAACAGCTGGCTCGGACACAAATACGAAACAACGAACTTGCTGCAGAAAATGCGCGGCTTAAAAAACTGCTGGAATTTGGTGAAAGTGTAGATGAGCAGGTAGTACCGGCGCAGGTCATCTCTGCCGATGCCATGAACTGGTTCAGGACCATCACCATAAACAAAGGTACCGATTCAGGCATCAGTGAAAATATGCCTGTGATGGCTGCATCCGGGGTAGTGGGAAGAACCATCAAGTGCGCGGCAAACAGTTCGCGGGTATTGCTGATTACCGACGCCTCATCGGCTGTGGCAGCGCTGATTCAGAATTCACGTACCCGCACCGTGGCACGTGGTACCGGTGCAGGCCTTTCGTGTGAATACGCAGCGCGCCTGGACGAAACCGGAGTCGGCGACAATCTCGTTACATCAGGTACGGGCGGCGTATTTCCTAAAGGAGTACCTATTGGCACGATAACCAATGTTCAGACCCCTGAATACGGATTATTCCAAACCATTAAGGCCAAGCCAGCGGTAGACTTTTCCCGTCTGGAGGAGGTCCTTGTCATCGTTAAGCATCAAAAATGAAACTATTCATCTTTTTCTTTCCTTTCAGCACTGTGCTTCTGGTATTTCAGACCACGCTCTGGACCATGTTTTTCTCCCAGATACCCAGCCCCAACTCAACGCTCCTTATCACCCTGTATCTTGCGTTTCAGGCACCTCTGCTGAGTGGGGGAATCTGCGCCTTAGCGCTCGGATTTCTGTTGGACGTTTTCAGTGGAGTAACCTTTGGTTTTCACGGAATTATTCTCCTTGCAATTTTCATGCTGACTGCAGGATTCGGGCGGCACCTAAATGGGGACAATCCCCTTACCCTCCCCCTGGCTACTATCGTAGGGAGTGGAGCATTCGCACTAATGTCGGTGCTCATTCTCCTGCTGTTCTCCGATCGTGACCAGGTCTGGGTGCAGATCCTCAACACCATGCCGATGCAGATCGGTGTCAACCTGGCAACTGTAGTTATATTGCGCCCCCTGTTTACATATCTCTACAGGATCAGTGGCGTACAATCGTATCATTCGTTCAGAAGGCGCCCTTAGTTATGCCTGTTCATGCACCCCTCCCAGATGACCAGGGGAGAAAACGCGCATTCGAATGGCTCTTATTTGCAGTTGCGCTGTTCTTTCTCCTTATCGCTGCGCGTCTGTGGTATCTACAGGTTATTAAAGCCGAACACTTTGAAAATCTGGCTCAGAGAAATCGCACCCGATATCTACCGATAGCCGCGCCGCG
>JAWOFA010000092.1:0-11401 GCA_046482505.1 Desulfuromonadaceae bacterium
CCGCATTCACCTCGCGTGCTGCCGTGACCAGGATCACGTCCACCGCCTGTCCGCGTCCGCGCAATTCATAAAGCAGGTCCATGCCATTGCCATCGGGCAGGTACAGATCAAGGAGGAGCAGATCGGGTTCAAGCACGGCGGCCATCTCGCGCGCCTCGGCATAGTTGAGCGCCATCCCCACTACGTCAAACCCGCTTACTTTTTTAACCAGGCGAGTGTGGAGTTCGGCAATACGGGGATCATCTTCCACAATCAGGACACGCATCTCAGACATGCTTTTCCTCCGGGTATTCGCGTTTGGGTACAATAAGGGTAAACAGGGTTCCACCCAGTTCTGCGGGGGAGATGTTCAGATCTGCATGCAACGCTTCCACCTGTTGCCGCACCAGATACAGCCCCACTCCATGGGTCTGATGTGCGCCGTAGGTTTTATGTTTGCTGCTGTACCCTTTGGTGAATATGCGGGCATAATCCTCCGCATTGATGCCGGGGCCGGAATCTTCAACATCAAAAATCAGATCGTGCCCCAGATCGGTCATGGTGAGTTTTACCCGGGGCGATGTGTGCGGATTGCGTACCGCAGCTTCAATGGCGTTGTCCAGTAGATTGGCGACAATAGTTGTGAGTCGGGAGACGGGAATGTGCTCGGGGATATCATGCATGCTGCTCTCTGGCTCAAGGGTCAGGTCCACCTTGAGTTCGCGCGCGCGGTTGAACTTTGCCATGACGATGGCGGCAAGAGCCGGATTGGACAAAGCGCTGCTGACACTGCCGATGAGATGCTGGAGCCCGGAGGTTTCACTGCTAACGAGTTCGAGTGCTTCCTGATATGCTTCCAGTTGTAACAACCCCGCGAGCATATGCAGCTTGTTGGAGTATTCGTGTGCCTGCACACGCAACATTTCGCTGAATTCTTCGCTGTGGCGCAGCTGCTGCTGGAGGCGATGCAGATCCTGCAAGGGGCGGAAACTTGCAACAATCCCGTGGTTGGTGGGGGAATATGCGATCTCCACACTTGCACACAGCAATTCAGCCCCGGCGTATTCCACTTCGCCTAAGGAAGTACCGGTATGTGCGAGGAGTAAATCGAGAAACGCGCCCGGGGCAAGAACCTCCTGTGCCTGCTGTCCGACCATAGGCGTTTGTTCATCGAGCCCCAGATACTTTGTGGCGGCACGATTGATGAGGCGGATTTCACCCTTACCATCTACGGCGACGATCCCGGCGGAAATTGCTTCGAGCACTGCTTCGCGCTCCAGATACAGTGAGGAGATCTGGCGCGGTTCGAGCCCCAGGGTCTGAAGTTTTACATAGCGGGCGATGGCGGAAGCGCCTAAGAGGGTGATCACCAGAAGCATCAACACCAGGGTAGCGGGCTCACGCTGATATCCGGCCACAATCTCCGTAATGGTTTCCTTAAGATATCCCACCGCCACAAAGCCGATCACCTCACCTGTGCCGTTCCTGATGGGAGCAAAACCGCGCAGGGAGTTTCCCAGGGTACCTCTCGATTCAGATATATATGCATCACCCTGCAGGGCGCGGATCTCGTCGCTGCCTACAAAGGTTTTGCCGATATTTTGTGGATTGGGGTGGGAGAGGCGCACGCTGTTGCGATCCGCTACTACGATAAATTCGGCTCCGGTACGGGCGCGGATTTTCCGGGTCAGAGGCTGCACTTCCCCGTGGGGATCGCCCTGCTCCAGAGCACGGTGGACCACGGGCATACTCGCCACTGTGTGTGCAAGATCAAGGGCGCGTTTGCCGATCTGCGCTTTGGAGCTGGCAGCGATAAAGGTGGCAAAAATCGCCCCACTCACCAGTAGTTGCGCGAGTACCACCACCGATAGCAGAAACAGCATCTGATTCTGCAGTGTGCGCGGGCGCAGACGCTGCAACCACCGCGGGAGGGAGTCATTCGGGATTTCAATCAAGATCTTTGCTCCAGTCGCGCGCCCGCTCTACTGCCTGATGCCAGCGTGCCTGCAGACGTTGCGCCGTGGCGCGCTCCATGGCGGGGGTGTAATGCCATGCGGCGTGCCATCGCTGCGCCAACTCACTGCTACTGCGCCAGAATCCACTCCCCAGCCCCGCCAGGTATGCCGCCCCGAGGGCCGTAGTCTCCGGAACGGGGGGGACATCCACCGGAACTCCGAGCATATCGGCCTGAAACTGCATGAGAAAACGGTTTGCCACTGCGCCACCATCAGCACGTAAATGCTGCAGCTCTATATGTGCGGTACGCTGCATCGCTGCCACAACATCACACGCCTGATACGCCATGCTCTCAAGTGCGGCGCGCGCCAGATGGTGGCGTGTGGTGGCGCGGGTCATCCCGATAAGCACCCCACGCGCGTATGGGTCCCAGTAGGGCACCCCGAGTCCGGCGAGTGCGGGGACAAAGTACACATCGTCGTTACCATCCAAAGCGGTTGCGAGGGCTTCGGTTTCTGCCGCATCTTCGATAATGCCCAGACCATCGCGCAGCCACTGGATGGCAGCTCCGGTTACAAAGATGGAGCCTTCCAGGGCATACACCACATCTTCATCTCCAAGCTTCCATGCGATAGTGGTCAAAAGTCGTTCAGGGCTGAATACCGCCTCGGTGCCGCTGTTGAGAAGGAGAAAGGAACCGGTGCCGTAGGTGTTTTTTGCCATCCCGGGCTCATGGCATCCCTGGCCGAAGAGGGCGGCCTGCTGATCCCCCGCTATCCCGGTGATGGGGATCTCCTGGCCCCAGAACACCTCGGACGCGGTGGTGGCGAAGAATCCGGAGGAGGGCTTGACTTCGGGCAGGAGAGCGTGCGGGATATCCAGGCGCTGCAGGATCTCCCCATCCCACTCCAGGCGGGTGATGTTGTAGAGCATGGTGCGTGACGCGTTGGAGTAATCGGTGGCGTGAAGCGCGCCACCGCTGAGCTTCCATAGCAGCCAGGTGTCGATGGTGCCACATGCGAGTTCCCCCGCCTCGGCGCGTGCACGGGTGTGTGCATCCTGAAGCATGTAGTGGATTTTTGTGGCGGAAAAGTACGGATCGATGAGGAGTCCGGTGCGTTTATGCCATTTGGATTCCAACCCCTCCTGTTTGATTTCATCACACAGGGGCGCCGTGCGCCGATCCTGCCATACAATCGCGCGTCCAACTGGTTTGGCACTGCTGCGTTCCCACAAAAGGACGGTTTCGCGTTGATTAGTGATACCGATGGAGCCGATCTGCTCCGGCTGGATCCCCCCGTGCTGCAGAGCGGTGTGGATCACCTGCAGGGAGGTGCGCCAGATCTCTTCCGCATCGTGTTCCACCCATCCGGGTGCCGGGTAGTACTGCTTGAATTCGCTGGTGGCGCGCCCGCACACCTCGCCGGCATGGTTGAAGATGAGCACCGTAGTGCCGGTGGTTCCCTGATCCAGTGCGAGGACGTATTTATGCATACGTGAACTCCAAGATGCCTGTAGGGGCGCTGCTTGCCGCGCCCATGTTTGCAACACAATACGGTGGATCAGGGCGCAGCAAGCAGCGCCCCTACGGTGGGACAATGACACGCCGCATGGTGCTTACCCCCCCAACGCCACCTTAACGTGGTAGGGCTTAGTTTCATCCCTGCATATTCACCACCACACGGCGTTTGAGCTGCCCTTTGAGCATGGCGGATATGCAGCTTTCCAGCTCTTCAAGGCCAACCTCTTCGCACATGCTGGGTAGTTGTTCCAACTTCCCCGCCCCGGCGAGATAGTGCCATGCCTGGCGCCGACGCTGCATGGGGCATTCAGCCGAATCGATCCCCACCAGGTTAACCCCGCGCAGGATAAACGGGAATACATTGATATTGAGTTCCGGAGAACCCACCAGACCGCAGCAGGTGACAATGCCGTCATAGTGGGTGGCCTTGATCGCGGCTGCGAGCATCTCGCCCCCGACGCAATCGACCGCTGCTGCCCAGCGCGGTTTGAGCATAGGGCGTTCATTCCCTTGGGTAACCTTTTCCCGCGGAATGATATCGTGGGCGCCCAGGTAGCCCAGGTATTCCGCTTCATCGGTTTTGCCGGTGGCAGCAGTTACCTGAAATCCGGCACGTGCAAGCAGGCCGACGGCGATGCTGCCCACGCCCCCGGTGGCCCCGGTAACCAGCACGGGGTCCTGTCCGGAGATGCGGCTCGATTCGATGATCTCGCGCACGGACAACGCTGCGGTCAATCCTGCAGTGCCGTACATCATACTTTCCCTGAGGTTCAATCCCTCCGGCAGGGGCAGGGCCCAGGAGCTCGGCACCCGTATCATCTGGCCGAAACCACCGTCGGTTTCCATCCCCAGATCGTAGCTGGTGACAATAACCTTCTGGCCGGGATTGAAAGCATCGTTGCTGCACTCCACCACTTCACCGGCGGCATCAATGCCGGGGGTATGGGGGAAACTGCGCGTAACCCCGGGATTGCCGGTGGCGGAGAGGGCATCCTTATAGTTGAGGGATGAATAGTGCACCCTGACCAGCAACTCCCCTTCCGGGAGATCCTCAATACGGCGCTCCACAATGTGGCGTTCAAAGTGCTTCTTCTCCGGCTGCGTCACCTGCATAGCTCTAAACGTTCTGGACATATTCTATCCTCCTTGGGGACAAAAGGGGCTTTGTGGCTGCGTTTACAAACATATAGAAGCCATCTATACTGTTGCTGTAAGCATAACCTGCTGCGAGGCATATCTCAATCACTGCTCGATCATTCATACACTTGTGGAGTAAATTGATGTCGAAACCCAACCACGAAGCTGACCCCTCACCAGAGTCTGCATCTTCCCCTGGCAGGCGGGGGCGCACCTGCACAAACTCCTGCGTGTAATTGCGTACTCGGCTGTGGCCATACTCCTGCTCCTCGCTTTTCTCCCTACGGGGCTGCGTCTGGGCGCAGAGCACTGGCTCAACAAGCAACCGGGTATCGATGCCGAAATCGGCAACATCGACCTTAATCTGTTCAGCGCCACCTTTGCCCTTGAAGATCTGAGTATTGAGTACCAAGGGATACCTCACACCCAAGTCAAACGTCTTGCCGTGGCGGTCAAATATCTTCCCCTGTGGGATAAACATGCCCTGATCGACTACGTAGAACTGCAGGGAGTGCGCCTGGTACTGAAGCAGCTTGAACCTGAGGCGCCGGGACGCTCCGGCGCACTGCGCATCGGGGGGTTGTTGTTTCCGCACAGCGGATCTGCTCCACCGAAATCAGAAGCTAAGGACGATACTGATGTGCGCACGTCTCCCTGGGGTTTTGGATGGAATCGCGTAGAGATAAATGACGCAGAAGTTGTGTGGCGCCAGCCGGAATGGAGTGCAGACCTCCTCATCGAACACGCACAGCTGAACGACGTTGCAAGCTGGAAACCCAATACCGACAGCGCACTGCATCTGCAACTGCGCCTCAACGACGCCCCCGTCAACGTCACCGCACAGACCCGTCCTTTTGCCCCCCGGCGCAGTGCGAGGGGAAACCTTAAAATAGACGCCTTTGCTCTCGGCAAACTCAAGCCCATTCTCGCCCCTGCAGGGGTGCATGACTTAAGGGGGATATTCAGTTGCGACCTGGAACATGAGGTCTCTCTTTCAGCAGCAGGGGATGTCAGCCTGGGGTGGGGTGGCACCATCGCTTTAACCCAGGGAAAACTGAGCACCGCACAGATTCACATTGCTGATGCCGGATTCCATTGGGAGGGGGAAGGGGACATTACCACCTCTCCTGACTCTGTCACGCAGATCAGCCTCGACAGCACCCTGCAGATCCCCGTACTGTATGCAGAAGCACTGGAGAGCGGGATGGCGCTGCAGCAGGAGGGATTGCGCTGGAGCGGTAAGAGTTTAACAACCCTGAAACAGGGGGATGCTGCTGATGTAGAGATTCAAGGTGGGTTTGCCACCGCGATCCTGAATGTGGTGGATAAGGCGCGCGCGCGTCAGCTCGCATCCTGGGAAGGGCTCGAAGGTTCCGGGGTTACCTTTGCCGAAAATCAGCTACAGTTGGACCAACTCAGTGTTGAAGAACTCATAGCGTTGCGCCCTTCCACCAATCCCACAGAAACCGAACCGCCCCTGGCGCGCTGTGGCACGATCAACCTCAGGGAGCTGAGGGTTGATCTTGAGCAGGAGGATGGTGGCACGGCTATTGCCCTTAAAAATCTAACCCTGGGGGATATGGGGGTCGAAGTGATCCGCTTTGCGAGCGGACATACCAATATCGAGCAGTGGAGAAACCCTGCAGCTGACACCACTGAAAGAGCCGATAACCCGCGTGCATCCGAAGATGTAGAAGCTTCGGTTTCCGGTGGCAGGGAAGGGGATACACCGTCACCACCTCTGCGCTGGCGTCTGGACAGGCTGCAGATCGAGGGTAATTCATATGTTCACTATACTGATGCCGCGACAAATCCCGCAGTGAGTCTGGAAATGAACACTCTTAACCTCCGGCTCGAGGATCTTGACAGTAGCGTTCCACAGACACGCAACCCTCTAAGTCTTGATGCCACACTGGGGCGCTTTGCCACCCTCAAAGCGGATGGCGCCCTGAGTGTGCTGGCGCCAGAGCCGCAAGGTGATCTGGAACTTAAACTGCACGGCTTTCAGCTTTACAGCATCGCACCCTATGTGAAAGAAGCGATAGGCGCACGCGTTGAACGGGGCGAACTCGACGTTAACGCCAATGCTTCCCTTGAAGACAATATCCTCGAACTTGAGAGCCAGGCTGATCTGCGCTCCTTCACACTCGGAGATGTTTCACCGGAGCAGGAGGAGCAGATCTCAAACAATCTGGGAATGCCTTTATCTCTTGCACTCGCGTTGCTGCGGGATAACGATGGGGATATCCATCTGAATATTCCGGTTTCCGGGGATCTGTCGAGCCCTGATATCGCCATCGCCTCCATAGTGCGAAAGGCGCTCTTTGGCGCAGTGCAGGAAACCGTTAAACTCGCATTGAAACCCCTGGGGATTATCAGCGGCGCAGGAAAGTTGCTCGGTATCGGCAGAGAACTGCAACTGCCCCCGGCAGTGTTCAGCCCGGGGGAGGACACCCTGACAGATCCGGTTACAGTCCTGAAACCCTTGCGTGAGCTTTTAGCTCAGCGACCGCAGCTGGGCGTGATCCTCAGTGCCCCCTTAACTGAGGCCGATGCCGTGGCTTTACGTCAATCGTCGGGGGATGCAGAAAGTGCTGAAGGTAAGAGCTTGGCGAATACTGCATCGGAATCTGATAACGCTGAAGAGGCTGAAACACCGCCAATGAGTGAGGAGGATTTCCGCGCTGCGGCGAATGCTCTCCTGCAGGAGCGTCTCCATACTGTCAAAGGGTGGCTCCTCGATAACGACAAAGTCCACAATAATCAGATCATTCTTACCCACCCGCGTATTGCCCCGGTTCCTGGTGAACCGCGGGTTGAGATGCGCTTTTAACTTCTGGCATAAGAGGATTGCATTATGTCCATATTTCCACTGCCGTTGCGCACTGCTATACTTCTGCTGGGTGTTCTGTTCAGCCTCAACGCCTGTGCCATCAACCCGGTAACAGGCAAAAACGAGCTCGCCTTTGTGCCCGAATCCACCGAGATCAATATCGGCGCCGAGCAGTATGGACCCGGGCGCCAGATGCAGGGGGGTGACTACTCCACACACCCTGAAATTGTGGAATATGTACGCTCCGTGGGTCAGCGCCTCGCCGCCGTGAGCGATCGGGGTTTGCCGTACGAGTTCCACGTCATCAATGACGGCACTCCCAACGCCTGGGCGCTGCCTGGAGGGAAGATTGCCATTAATCGCGGTCTCCTCTCCGAGCTCAAGAGCGAGGCAGAACTTGCTGCCGTGCTTGCGCATGAGATCGTTCACAGTGCGGCGCGCCACGGCGCCAAGAACATGGAACGCGGTATGCTCCTCCAGGGGGCCGTTCTTGCCACCACCGTAGCTACGAGCAACAGTGAATATGCGGGTCTTGCCGTCGGCGGAGCAGGGGTGGCATCGCAACTCATCACCCAGAAATACAGCCGCAGTGCCGAACTTGAAGCGGATTACTACGGTATGCAGTACATGGCCCGGGCCGGATACGATCCCCATGCGGCAGTGGAACTTCAGCGCACCTTTGTGCGCCTATCCGAAGGTCGTGAGAGCAACTGGCTTGACGGATTGTTTGCGAGCCACCCACCCTCCATGGAACGGGTGGAAGCGAATCAGCACACCGCCGCAGAGTTGAACCAGGATGGAGAACTCGGTACCGAACGCTATGCCGCAGTGATGCAGCCGCTGCTTCGGGATCAGCCCGCATATGAAAAGTACACCCAGGGGCGTAAGGCACTTAAAAAGGGCGAGATGGACAGAGCGCTGCGCCTTGCCGAGGAAGCTCTGGCGCTACAGCCAAAAGAGCCGCTTTTCCACAGCCTGCGCGGGGATATCCGCCTCAAACAACAGCGCTACGAGGATGCCGTAACCAACTTCGACCGTGCCCTCGCGTTGGATGACAGCTACTTCCACTACTATCTGCAGCGTGGCCTTGCACATCAGAAACTCAACCACACCCAACAGGCACAGGCGGATCTGGAGCAGAGCACCAAATTTCTCCCTACGCCAGCGGCGCTCAACGGCATGGGCCAACTCGCCTTGAATCAAGGTGATACCGCTAGCGCGAAAGAGTTGTTCGCTTCAGCAGCATCCTCCCCAACTCCAGCGGGACAGGCGGCCAAAAGTGCGCTGGTGCGTCTTGATATCAAGGACAACCCGCACAAATACGTGAACCTTGGTGGCGGTCTGGATGCGCAGGGTTATCTGTTGCTGCAACTGGGCAACGACACCACCGAGCCCATAACCAATATTGAGGTGCAGGTTCGCTATATAGATAACAATGGCAATCAGCGCAGCGCTCCCGTGCGGGTAAGCCGGGTAGTTGAAGGGGAACAGCAGGTGCGGATCAACACCAATATCGGACCTCTGAACGGGATGGATAAGGTGGAAGCAAAAGTCATCCATGCGGAAATCGCGAGAAATTGAGTTGGCCTAACAATCACGCATACAGGGGAATCAAATGGAACCGTTTATCAGTTGGAATGACAAAATCAGTATCGGTATTCAGGAGATCGACGAACAGCACAAACAGCTGGTTGAGCTGATCAACCGTCTCTACGATGCCATGGTGCAGGGAGAAGATCGCCAGCAGACTGCAAATGAAATCCTCAACGAATTGATGCAGTATACCATTGTCCACTTTGCCGTGGAGGAGAGTCTGTTCCGCATCTTTGACTATCCAGAATACGAAGCACACCGTGCCCAACATCAGGAGCTGCGCGAGCAGGTGATTGATATCAACACGCGCGCGCAGGGTGGTGAACGTATGATTACTCCAGAGCTCCTGTTTTTTCTGCGTAAATGGATCACCAACCACATCATGGTGGAAGATAGAGCCTACGCGCCATTTCTGCTCGAAAAAGGGATCGAAAAGAACTGGCGCCGGAGTTCCTGGCTGGGACGCATCTGGCCGGGCGCCAAACGCTGAAGCAGTACACAAACCATACAGACCAGCCCAACTGTGCGTTTGCACGGTTAGGAGGTGTGCATAAACCTGCAAATAAATGCGCGCCTCCCTGTATTACCCGACCATTGCAGTAGGTAATATAAGATCCATCGAAGCCGGTTGTGGCAGGCTGGTTTCGATCTCCTTTCTTCCTAGAGCAATAGAATACAGCAACACAAAAAAGCCGGTGCGGATGCCTCCCCGCCCGGCTTTTTTGTTGTATCCCTGACAGTCCATGGATATCCTGAGCCCATCATATAGAAAGAAACGATTCGAAGTCACTAATTCAGTGTGCTTGTAAGTGAGTTGGCTGTGCCCATTTAAAAGAGCATTTGTCGCCACGGATAGCCACAATGAGCCTCACGGATGGGTTTATGCGTCCCTTGGGGTATTGCCAACTCGTTAAACTGAATAGTTACGATTCGAAAAGGTTCGGAAATCGACTCGTGTCTATGCAGGTTATAACTGGGAGTGTGCATATGTCTTATGCCGATATCATGAAAAGGCTGTATTCAAATGGGGTTGTTATTCTCGACGGTGCTACCGGAACAGAGCTGGAACGCCGCGGTGCCGACATGCACAGCGATGCCTGGTGCGGCCCCGCCAACCTGCATGCCCGCCAATTACTTGAGCAGGTCCACACCGACTACATCCATGCCGGCGCTGAAATCATAACTACCAACACCTTTGCCACCTCGCGCATGATGCTTGAACCGGGCGGCTATGCCGACCGGATCGAGGATATCTACCATAATGCCTGCGCTGCCGCGCACCAGGCCCGTCAGAACTCCAACCAAGCGAACGTGCTTATCGCTGGATCACTCTCTCATATGGTTCCGGTCCCGCATGGAGAGCCGCTGCAGGCCGATCCCTATATCGGCCTGGGAAAACAGCGCTTTAGTGCAGCGATCCACGAAGCCGCTGCGCTCCTAAAGCAGGGCGGATGTGACCTCATCATTGCCGAGATGATGTATAAGCCGGGGCGCATTGAAATCGTGCTCGATGCTGCCATGGCCACCGGATTGCCGGTTTGGGTCGGTTTTTCCGTTCGCACCAGTTCAGATGGAAAACTCATAGCCCACGCCCATGATCGCGAGATCCCCTTTGCAGAACTTCTCGATCTTCTCCCCGTCCAAGGTGTCGATGTCGCCGGGGTTATGCATTCCAATGTCACTGTCACCGGCTCAGCCCTTGCAGAGCTGCGCTCCCGTTTTACCGGCCCACTGATGGCGTATCCCGACAGCGGCTACTTTCGCATGCCGCACTGGAAATTTGAGGAGATAATCTCACCCGGAGATTTCAAGTTCGCAGCCCGGGAATGGATTAATAATGGAACACAGGTGATTGGTGGCTGCTGCGGCCTTTCGGTTGAGCACATCCGGACACTCGCAGAGCTCAAACGCTGATTCTGCAAACTGTGGGGATAAACAATGTTTGAAATTAGTGGGGATCTGTGGGATTACCTGGACACCTGCGCGGTATGTATTACCACTGCGGGTAGCGTGAGCCGTAAAGGGTACTGTACCATGCCACGCGGATGCGCGAGGCAGGCGAAAGAACGTTTCCCCGAGTTGCCGGGGATACTCGGACAGATGATTCTTGAGCATGGCGTTCAGGTGTATGAAGTACTCCCCAATCTCGTAAGTTTCCCGGTGGAAAACAGCCCATATGAAAATCCGGAACTTTCAATTATCGAACGCTCCTGCCGTCAACTGGTCGCTCTGGCTGATTCAAGAGGGTGGGTGAAAATTATTGTTCCGCGCCCTGGCTGCGGTGGAGGGGGATTGAGCTGGAAGGATGTGAAGCCCGTCCTCGAACAATATTTTGACAAGCGTTTTTACATTATTTCAGCGGAGTAGTTACCATCCCGGAG
>JAWOFA010000088.1:0-11034 GCA_046482505.1 Desulfuromonadaceae bacterium
GCGATTAGCAGAGGCTGTTGTGCTTTTTGGCGTAGGCGGTCGGTCAATTTTCGCAACTGTTGTGGCGAAGCTATATTGCGGCCATAAGTGCGGCTCTCGAGATCGTAATCGAAAAGGATGACACCGCCGAGGTGATGTGTGCGGATATCACGCAGAATGGAATGATCGTCGGCAAGTTGAGTGCCGCGAAAGCCGACAATGAGCATCTGGCCGAGACGTTCGTTGAGTGATGGCTTATCCGGCTCGGGTGATGCAGCCATCGCTGGCAATTGAAAGGTGAGGAACGTCAGGAGGGCAAGGAGTATAAACAGGAAAAAACACTGGTAGGAGCTCGTTTTGCACCGGTGGGGGCACTCGTAATCAATTGTGAGTTTCATGGTGCCACCTAAGGGAAAGAAGGGTTAGGAGTTAGCAAGGAGCAAGATATTGTCAAGACCATCATTCTTTGGCAAGCACAATCTGCATGACGCACAGTATGGTGTCAGACTAATGTGATGATCGCATGCCTTATATTCCGCGGAGAATATCAATAATCATGTGCTAAGGTGTGCGCGTAATTTCACCGTCTGACCCACAACCAGAGGAATCAGGCTGGCTGTGAGGATCAACAGCCATTCCTGAAGATTCGGCGGTGTCAGATCGAGAACGGATGAAAGACCCGGAAGGTAGATCGCAAAGAGCAACAGCCCCAGGCCAATGCCGATGGCGCCCCAGACATGCGGGTTGGTGGTGATCTCGTTGCGTAGCACCGGGCTGGCGGCGTTGCGCATATTGAAGACGTGCCAGAGCCGTGCCAGCACCAGGGATGAGAACGAGATCGTGACGGCGCGCTCAGGGGGCAGTTCCCAGAGTAGCAGGGCTACAGCAAACGCACCCAGCACGGCGACTGAAAAAACCAGCGTATGCCCTCCGATCCCCAGCCAGTGTTTCCGGGTGAGTACCGGTTCTTCGGGATCGCGCGGGGGCTGCTGCATGATCTGGGGGCGCGCTTCCCCCATCCCCAGGGCGAGGGCGGGAAAGACATCGCCGATAAGGTTGATATACAGGATCTGCAGGGGTAGCAGGGGCAGGGGGGCTCCCACCAGGGTTGCGAGGGTAATAATCGCAACTTCGCTGACGTTGCCGGAGATCAGGTAGTAGATGAAATTGCGGATGTTGTTGAAGATTCCGCGCCCATAGCGGATCGCCATCACGATGGTGCCGAAACGATCATCCTTGAGCACCATGTCAGCTGCCTCTTTGGCAACCTGGGTGCCGCGTTGTCCCATGGCGACGCCGATATCGGCTCTTTTGAGTGCCGGGGCATCATTGACGCCGTCACCGGTCATGGCAACGATCTCCCCTCTTTCCCGATAGAGCGAGATAAGGGCGAGTTTCTGCTCCGGGGTTACACGCGCAAAAATGGAGGCGTTCAGAATTCGTTCTTTATCCTGGTGTGAAAGGTTTTCTGTGTTCTTTATTGCATCTCCATTCAGAGTGGTCTCCTCTCCGGATGAGAGGCCCACTGCCGCAGCGATCCCCCGGGCAGTGGCGGGGTGGTCACCCGTGACCATGATTACCCGAATACCGGCGGTGGCGCATTCTTCGAGGGCTTTGCGAACATCTTTGCGTGGTGGATCGTGCAGGGCGGTAAATCCAAGCAGGGTCAGGCCCTGATAGGGATCATCGTCTTTGGTGGCTGCAGTTTTGTGCGCCATGGCGATAAGGCGCATCCCTTCCTCAGCCAGGGCGAGGTTTTTATCTTCCCACTTGCGGCTCTGTTCTCCGGAAAGCTCAACAACCTTGTCTTCCTCCGCCACGTGGGTGCAGCATTTCAATACCGCTTCCGGAGCACCCTTCACCGCCACGAGAATTTCGCCTTCCTGTTCGTGAAAGGTGGCCATCATCTTGGTTTCAGCACTGAAGGCCTCTTCGCGGATTTCAGGAAATCTTTCCAGTAGCTCATTGCGATGAACTTCAGACGCCTCGGCAATGCGCAGTAGCGCAGTTTCGGTGGGGTCGCCAATCTCTTTTCCGTTGTCGAGGGAGGCGTTATTGCACAGTACCCCTATCTGCAGAATCTGTTGTAGAACGTCATCCTGATTCGACCACTGAGCCTGGTCTTCTTTGATCTCAAACTCCTGTGAAGAGAGGATAAATTTCTGCACCCGCATGCGGTTCTCGGTCAGGGTCCCGGTTTTGTCGGTAAAGATGATCGTGGTTGCACCCAGGGTTTCCACTGCAGAAAGACGACTGATCAAAGCGTTTTGAGTGGCCATGCGCCACATCCCTCGCGCGAGGGCGATGGTTGCAACCACAGGTAACCCTTCGGGAACTGCAGCGATGGCCATGGCAATGGCGGTCTCGAGCACCAAAACTACATCCCTGCCGCCGATCACCCCTGCGGCGGCGACTATTACGCCCATAACCAGAGTCAGTAACACCAGACGTCTGCCCAGGCGTTCCAGCCGTTTCTCCAGGGGGGTCATTTCATCTTCAGCACCTTGTACCAGACCGGCGATGGTGCCGATTTCCGTATCCATACCGGTGGCACTGACAATGCCGGCGCCCGATCCGGAGGTTACAGGGGTGCCCTTGAAAAGCATGTTGGTCCGTTCGGCCAGAGGGGTGGATTCTTTCAGGGTGTCGGTCGACTTATGGACAGAGACTGATTCGCCGGTCAGGGCTGATTCATCAGCACGCAGGCGGTTTGCTTCGGTGAGGCGCAGGTCGGCCGGGACGATATCTCCCGCATCAATCAGAACTACATCTCCCGGCACAAGCTCTGCAGCGGGTATTTCGCTGTTGTGCCCATTGCGGTGAACGCGCGCCTTGATCTGCTCCAACTGGTGCAGTGCTTCCATGGAGCGGGCAGCCTTGAGTTCAGTGAAAAAGCCGATGGCCGCATTCAGAACCAGGGCAATCGCCACCGCGAAACCTTCGATCCATTCGCCGAATAGAAAAGCTAAAGCCGACGCGATACCGAGAAGGATAATCACCAAGCTCTTGAACTGATTGAGCAGAATCTGCCATACACTGACTTGCTTTTTCTGCTGTAACAGATTCGGTCCGTGGGTATGCTGCCTCCGGCGCACCTGTTTTTTGTTGAGGCCCACATCCGGATCAATATCAAACTCCCTCGCTGTTTCCTCTATGGAAAGAGCCCAGGGGGATTTTAGTGGTGGATTGTTATTGTGTGTGTTCAGGGTCTTTTCTGCCATTGGACACCGTCTTCTTAGTTTTAGCGAGTGCGTCCGTTTTTAATACAGACATGCTGGCGAATTTATCTGAGGCCTGTCTGTATTAAGATTCATCACTGATACAAACCAGCAATATAGTCTTTTATTTTGTCTGCATCATATTCCCGTTTCAGCATGGGACCATCCTGTAGCCACGGGTTGCGCGTGGTGAAATCATCTTCATCCTGCTGGAACAGAATCCCTGTAGGGATGCGCTCATCCCATTCCATGGCTAATTGCAGCGCTGCCTGGCGATCCTGTATGTCATGATCGAGGGAGGCTATATCTACAATGCGTTCTTTGTACCACGCCGCAGTATTCAGATTATTGAAGGAGACGCATGGCTGCAGGATATCGATTAAACTGAAGCCTTTGTAGTTCATGCCTGCCTGGATCAGTTGTGAGAGTTCCTTAGGCTGAGCGGAAAACCCGCGCGCGGCAAATCCGGCGCCGAGGCTCAAAGCCACGGCTAAGGGGCGGAAAGGGCGGTTGAGAACCCCGTGACTTTGGATCTTGGTGATCATCTCTTCTTCTGTGGTGGGAGAGGCCTGCCCTTTTGTCAAACCATAGATCTGGTTGTTGTGCACCAGCAGGGTAATATCCAGATTGCGCCGGATGGCATGGATAAAATGGTTTCCCCCTTCACCATAGCAGTCTCCGTCGCCGGAATTTACCACCACGTTAAGATCGTGATTGGCAAGCTTCGCCCCACTGGCTACGGCGAGGGCGCGGCCATGGAGGGTATGCATGAAATTACATTCGAGGAAGTGGGGAGTTTTCCCCGCCTGACCGATACCGGATATAATCAAAAGCTCATGGGGTGCAAGATCCTGGGCAACGAAGGATTTTTTCATGGCCTGCAAGATCCCGAAGTTACCGCAGCCGGGGCACCATTTGTTTTCAAACTTATTCGCAAAGTCTTTGACAGTTGACATATGTTTAACCTCCTATAATTGATGGCGTCGCAAAAAGTCCGACCTACGGCGTTACGGCGTTTTTTCAGGACCTCGACATACCAGACGTATGCCTTCGCCTCTGAAAACCCACCAAGCCTTGTAGGACGAAATTTTTGCTTAGCCATCTAATTTGATACTTCGTGCGAAAGCATCATAATTTCTGCAGCCTGCTTTACAACGCGGTTCACTCTCAGGGGCCTGCCATCGTACTGAACAATCGCGTCTTGCGGTTCTACCCCGAGTTCGGCACGTAGCATCCAGCCAAGTTGGCCGGTGGCGTTCTGCTCTACCAGTATCCATTTGTGCTGGCTGAGAATGCTTTGCAGGGGCTCCTGCGGTAACGGCCATATATCCACCAGATGCACCATGCCCACGTCAAGTTCCTGGTGGCGCAATATCTCGACAGCCTCCCGAACCATCCCGTAGCTCGACCCCCAGCTGACCAGGAGGCATTCGGCATCTTCATGGTGTAACAGGGGAGGGCGCTGCTCTTCTTTCATGGCCGGCAGTTTTGCCAGGCGTTTTTCCACCATGGCGTTGCGGTTTTCCCGATCTTCGCTTATATGTCCATCAGGCGTATGTTCATTGCCTGTGGCTTTTACCAGCGCCTTGCTCCGGCATGGGAACAGGCGCGGTGAAATACCGCTTTCCGTAGGGGCAAAACGCTCATAGGTATCGGGTTCCGAAGGTGGTTCTGCTGGCGTCATGGGGGCTGCATCTGGATTTACCTCAAGCTTTTCAGCTATGAGCATGGATGTGCTCACCAGATAATGATCCACCAGCACCACCACGGGCACCTGGTAGGTGTCGGCGAGATAAAAGGCGCGCTGCATGGTATCAAAGCAGTCGATTACCGTAGATGGGGCCAGGACAAAGCGCGGAAACTCATCCTGGGAGGCATGCAGGGTGAAAAGCAGATCACCTTGGCCGGTGCGGGTAGGAAGGCCGGTGGCGGGGCCGGGGCGCTGGGCATTGATGATCACCAGCGGGGTTTCGGTAATCGCGGCGAGTCCCATCCCTTCTGTCATGAGGGCAAAGCCGCCACCACTGGTGGCCGTGAGAGCTCTGCAGCCGGCGAAATTTGAGCCCGTTACCATATTTACCGCTGCGAGCTCATCTTCTGCCTGTTCTACAACCAGGGGGAAGTGCTCAGCGAGTTGTACCAGTTGGGCCATAATTCCGGTAGCTGGGGACATGGGGTAGAATGCTCCCACACGGCATCCTGCCGCAACAGCCCCCAGAGCCAGGGTTTTGGCCCCGTCGAGCAAGGCTCCTGCTGGTTGTTGTTCCTTCCAGGCAAGATTCCAGCCTTTCAAGTCAGACTCACGCACACTGGTAAATCCTGCCTTCACAGCCTTAAGATTTATAGCTTCTAAGTCATCATCTTTGCCCCCGAAAAGCTGGGTAACTACTTTCGAGCATAGTTCTTCTCCCGCACCGAGTAGAGCGAGACACACGGATGCGGCCACGGTGTTTTCCGTTGCTTTGTCGCCTGCTTTTTCAGCCAGGTGGGTAAAATCTATCGCCAGAACTCGATCTCGCTCGGGTTGCTGTTTGGGACGGCAGAGAATTAGGCCGTTTTCCTTAAGTTCGTCTCCATGTTGTTCACAGGTGACACCGTCGAGATCCACGAGTAGATCCACCTGATGTGCAGGCGCGAGAACCGGTGAATCACTGATACGCAGCTGCAGAAAATTGTGCCCGCCACGTACCCGTGACTCGTGGTCATTGATAGCGAGAAAGAAATATCCCGCCTGCCGACAAACACGGCACAGAAGGTCTCCTACTGTCTGGATACCTTGTCCCGCTTCGCCACCGATCTTTACTGTCAGATCTATAGCCATAAAGCTGTTTCCTCCCTTTTTACTTAAATTGGCAATGCTGTACTTAGATAGATTACCGTCCGGGGTTTCCGTACGCAGTTCAGCCTAACATCTGTTGATGTAGAAGCAATGGCACTTAAGGTTTTATCTGTTCTTCATCAAAGATAAATCTGTTATAACTCGTATTTATGGAAACTTTAGTTTTTAATATCATTATTGTGTTTCTGCTTGCGGACTATGTGATTGAGCGGATTCTTGAAGGTTTGAATTCGCGCTGGAGGGGGCATACGCCGCCTGCCGAGTTGCAGGATCTGTATGATCCTGACAAGTACCGCAAACAACAGCAGTATCAGAAAGCCACCACCAGGTTTGGCTTTATAGCCTCTACATTCAGTCTTGCACTGCTGCTGGGTTTTCTGCTGCTTGAAGGGTTTGCCTGGGTACACCAGTTTGCGGCACAGATATCTCCAAACGGCATTGTGCAGGCGTTGATCTTTTTTGGGGTGCTTCTACTGGTGCAGGATATTATCGGTATCCCGTTTGATCTGTACCGCACCTTTGTAATAGAGCAGCGCTTTGGCTTCAACACCATGACTGCACGCACCTTTGTGACCGACAAGCTCAAGGGGTGGTTTCTCGGTGCCCTGATTGGTGGCGTGGTGCTGGCGGGGATAGCATGGTTCTATTATCAGACCAGAGAAATGTTCTGGATCTACGCGTGGTTGAGTTTAACCGCTTTCAGCCTGTTTTTTACCCTGTTTTACTCAACCCTTATTGTGCCGCTGTTCAACAAACAGACCCGCATTAAGGATGGGGAACTTAAACGTGCGATTGAGGCATTTGCGGCCAAGGTGGATTTCCCGGTCAGGGATATCTATGTACTTGATGGTTCGAAACGTTCTACCAAAGCCAATGCGTATTTTACCGGACTCGGAGCGAAAAAGCGTATCGTGTTGTTTGATACCCTGGTAGAGGATTTGACCCCGCAGGAGGTTGTCGCGGTATTGGCGCATGAGATCGGCCACTTTAAGAAAAAACATACTCTGCAGGCACTGGTGCTGTCGATTATTCAGAGCGGGATCATATTTTTTCTGCTCTCGCTGTTTCTTCAAAATGCGGTTTTTTCACGCGCTCTCGGGGTAGAGCAGGCTGTGTTCCATGTGGGACTGGTGGCTTTTGCCCTGCTGTATAGCCCGGTTTCACTTCTGAGTGGAGTGCTCATGAATATGTGGTCGCGTCGCAACGAATATGCGGCAGACGCTTTTGCCGTGCGCCACCACGGTGCGGAGGATCTGATTAATGCGTTGAAGAAGTTGTCGGTTAACCATCTCAGTAATCTGACTCCGCATCCGGCGTATGTCTTTTTTCACTATTCCCATCCTAGTTTGTACCAGCGTATCCGGGGTATGCGTGCAGATAATACCGTGGAATAGAGCTCCGGCATCGGCATCTCCGGGCATAAAAAAACCTGATCAGAACCGATTTTTGCGCTTGCGCAACTCGGTAAATACCTCCAGGTCACTGGTATCCTCCATGTGTAGGGCCCGACGTAATGCGGGGTCATGGGGGCGCAGAAAAGGGTTAGTTTTCAGCTCATCGGCGAGGGAAACAGGCAGGGTAGGTTCCCCGTTCTTGCGTAGCTTTTCCACCTGATGGCGCTTATTTCGCACTGCGACTGAATCCGGTTGGATATGCTCCGCAAAACGGTAGTTATCCAGGGTGTACTCATGCCCACAGTAGAGCAGCGTGTCAGAAGGGAGAGATGCAAGGGCTTGTAGGGATTGATACAGTTGCTCTATTGTCCCTTCGAACACGCGCCCACAGCCACCGGAAAACAGAGTATCGCCGGAAAACAGGGCGCCAGGGTGTTCTCCATGGGATGGCAGGTAGTAGCAGCAATCCTTTATTGTGTGTCCAGGGGTCGATAAAACCTGAAGCTTCTGCGCTGGAGTGGGTAAATTCTCTTCCGGGGAAATAACCTGGTCGATCTCCGGAATGCGTGTATCACATCCCATAACCTTACATCCTGTGGCTTTTTTCAAGGTCAGGTTCCCCTGACAGTGATCCTGGTGCATGTGAGTGTTGAGGATCAGATCAAGTTCCCCTCCTTTTTCTCGCACATAAGTGAGTACCGGCTCCGCTTCACCCGGATCAATGGCGATGCCGGCACCGTCAAGATTGAGGATGTAGCAGTAGTTGTCCTGGTTGGTGGTAAGCATGGTGATGTGTGGCATACGTTCCTCCTTATGTTGTGTTACATCAATTCACAGCATAACAGTAATGCCCGCGAGATATAACTGTGATCTGGCATAAAGCAAATTCTCATCTCCCTGTAGACAATCCCCAATTTGTGTTCAATACTTGTGATGTGCGCGTTTTGAATTTATTGGACCTAATTGTTATGGGGGATCTTGAGTTATGGCACGGAAAATTTTTATTGCGGCTACCGGTCAGCACTGCGGGAAAACAACCATCAGTCTTTCATTGCTGCATTTGGCTCGTAAAAAATATGCGCGGGTGGGATTTATCAAACCCCTGGGCCCCAAGCCTGTATTACTGAATGGCATACCGGCGGATAAGGATGCTGCTTTGATGGCTCAGATTCTGGGGCATGAGAAATGGATCAAGCTGATGTCGCCGCTGGTGCTGCAGCCAGGAGATACCCAGAAAGTGCTGCGCAAAGAGCTTGATGTTACTGCAATGCAGAAGCGGATTTGTGATGCATGTGCGCAATTGGAAGATGAAAGTGACTTTCTTATTATTGAAGGAGCAGGGCACTGTGGCGTGGGTTCTGTGCTTGGGATGTCCAACGCAAAAATGGCTAAAATGCTTGACGCGCCGGTACTCATGGTTTCAGGTGGAGGGGTTGGCAACGTTATTGACTCCGTGCATCTGAATCTGGCTTTGTTTGAGCAGGAACAGGCGAATGTGCGTGCTTTGCTGGTTAATAAAATAGTTCCGGATAGGCGGGAAATGGTGCTCGATCTACTCCAGCGTGGCTTCAAGGAGCACCCGTTCAAGGTTCTTGGCGGGTTTAATTACCAACCTGTCCTGGCAAATCCCACCATGCGGCGGATTGCCAAGATTCTCGATCTTGAAATACAGGGAAATCAGGAATCGGCTGATAGAATTGTGCATAACGTCCAGGTGGGCGCAGCATCCACTCAGCGAGTAACGGAACTGTTGGAGGACTCAACCCTGGCAATTGTTACCAGTAGTAGAGATGAACTCCTGGTGACCCTGAGTGTTATGTATCAGATGCCTGAATATCAGAGTAAAATAGCTGGGTTACTCATCCCGGGCAAACAGCCTGTGGGCAAAACAACTCAGCAGATTATTGATAATAGCAATGTTCCATATATGCGTGTTGTTGAGCGAAGTACTTCTGATCTCTATCTGCAAATCACTGCGGATGTTTCAAAAATCACTCACGAAGACACAGAAAAACTTGCCCTGATTCACGAACTGGCAGAAAAACGCTTTGATTTTGAAACTTTTGAACAGTTTCTCTTTAAGTAAAGTATGTATTTGTTCGTGAATCACGACACTGTGATTAACATCTAAAAAAGGAAAAATTCATGAATAGTAATGATTTGGAATTGGCTAAAAAAATAAGAATCAAGTTTGGAACCGTGACGACTGAACCCAGCTCGGCACAGTTGGATAAAATCAAAAAGGATATACAAGCGCTGCAAGCTAAAGGAGTCACCCCGTCTGAAGATGATTGGATGGATATTGTACGCAGATATTGTCCCGATGCGGGGGGATATAAATATCTGTATCAGAAGGCGGAGACTGCAGATCTGCAAACCTTGCTGGACCTGGCCACAAAGAACTAACTCATATACAGATACTGGTTGGTAGGATTTGACATGGATAGAAGAAGTTTTTTGGTTGCTTTGGGTTATGGACTGACAGGTAGCGCATTTTTGCTCTGTTCAGGCGGATGCATTGCTCCGCGCGTTAGTTCGAAAGTCTACGACAAAAAAGTACAGGCATGGCGCTGCAGCAACTGCGGACATTTGACCCGTACAGGTGACGATCTGACAGATGAGCGCTGCCCTCGATGTAAGCGCAAAGGTTTTTTTGCCCGCATTACTGATGAAAAGCTGGAAAGATATCTAGAAGAATCGAGCTAGTAGTCCTGCTTATCAATTCCCATGGTCAAATTCAATTATGGCGGGGAAATCCGCAGAGCTCCCGGGTTTTACTTCGTGATAAAGGGGACTGTCTTTGCTCAGGCGTCCCCCCATATTGTAGGTGAATTTCTCCACTGCCTCATGGCGCAGCCAGTAGCCGGTGTAAGTTGCCCCACTGTAGTCATAGGCAGAATGGAAATGGCGAAATTCATCCTGCGGTTTTGGACGCGTCCTGAGCCAGGCAGAAGGGGCCTCTGCGGCAAATACCGGTGTGATGCGCTGACCGGGATCTGGTATCGGACGCACTTCGGGGAGGGTTGTGAGCTGGGCTTCACCCTTGAACAGCAGAGCTTCTGCCGGGAGATCATCGGTGTAGAACTGCCCGCTGTTGTAGCACATAAACTCAAGCTTACTGGTGTCCGCACCGGATGTGGGTTTGAAATAGTAGCCCACAAAAGGTCCGAATGTCAGGGTGCGCCCCTGATGTGCAATCTCCAATTTCGCATAGTATCCCCGCGGAATATCATCTGTGGCGTTGACAGGCGTACCCGCCCACACCAGGGCACCGAAGAGGATAAGCAGTGCTGTTCTACCTCTACTCATCTTCGCCTCCCCACAGTTTGCCGATGAGGAGGATAGCAAGGCCGAAGAACACAACCACCATTCCCACGGCGACTCCCCTGTGGCCAAGAAGGTCAGTGAAGGTGGCCTGGCCGATGTTTGTGGGCATGTAGAGCGCTGGGATCAGCGCTTCGTGCAGATGCGCAAATACCGCTGTGCCCGCGAGACCGCCCAACAGGGTGAACACCGCATCCATACGCCCTTCACCTACTGCAGCCCAGCAGGTGCCGGGGCAGTAGCCGGAGAGTCCCCAGCCAATTCCGAAGATTATTCCCCC
>JAWOFA010000113.1:0-10496 GCA_046482505.1 Desulfuromonadaceae bacterium
GTCTCCGGTCAGGAGGAGAAGCGGTGCGTATTTGTCAGCTTGCCAGTGGTAGCAAGGGCAATGCTATCTATATAGAGAGCGATACCACCAGGATTTTGATCGATGCCGGCCTTTCGGCGCGCGAACTGTCTCGCCGACTTGAGGGGATCGGGGTCGCGGCCCGGGACCTGGATGCGATTGTTGTGAGCCATGAGCATAGAGACCACTGTATAGGCGCCGGCCCTCTGTGTAGGCGTTACAGCCTTCCGCTGTTCTGTCTGCCCCAGACCTTTGAGGCGCTCCCCTCCATCGGAACGGTAGACTACTGTGCCCTGGAAGCCGGGGAGTCTCTGCATGTTGGTGATGTGTCAGTGGAGGCGTTTCCGGTTACCCATGATGCTGTAGCTCCGGTGGGATTTGTTTTGAGCTCTGGCGGCGTGCGGGTTGGGATTGCCACCGACCTTGGGGTGGTGACCCGTCTTGTACTGGAGAGACTGCAGCGCTGTCAGGTTCTGGTGATCGAGACCAACCACGATGAGAAGATGTTGCACGATGGCCCCTATCCGTGGCACTTGAAACAGCGGGTGCGCGGGCGTCATGGCCACCTTTCCAACCATCAGGCTGCGGAACTGCTGCAGGAGTTGATCTGGCCCGAGTTGCAGGCGGTTTTTATGGCCCACATGAGTGAAACAAACAACACGGAAGAACTGGCGCGGGAAAGTGTTCAGCAGGCCCTGAACGCCAGGGCGGGCTGTAATCCGCGCTTGATTGCAGGGCAGGTTGCAGTTGCAAGTGAGAGCTTCAGCTGCTCAAAAAACATCTGCTGAAGCTAATCCGGAGCGGTGATTTCCAGGCACCGTTTCGACAGGTGCAAATTCCTGGATGAGGAGAATATATGGCCAACAGAATTGTTGTAGGTCTTAAAGACGGGGTGCGCGATGCACGTGGAGAGCGGGTGCGCCAGGAGATATACGATCACCTCGGTATCGAATTAAACGAGGTGCGCACCTTAGATGTATACACTATTGATGCCAGTCTCAGTTCTGAAGAGCTCCAGAGCGCGGCTGCAGGACCGTTTTCTGATCCGGTTATTCAGGACTATGGTGTGGATAAAGCCCTGGCGCGCGACTTTGATGTGCTGGTTGAGGTTGGGTTTCGCCCCGGCGTTACCGACAACCCCGGGCGTACAGCGCGCGAAGCGCTGGAGTATATTCTCGGGCGCAAGCTGGAGGCACAGGAGGCGGTGTACACCTCGGTGCAATATCTCTTAAGCGGCGATGTGGATAAAGCCAAAGCGGAGGAGGTTGCTGCCGGGGTTCTTGCCAACGCGCTGATCCAACGCTGGACCATCGTGAGCCGTGCTGAATTTGATCCTGAAACCGGCTTGGCGCCTCAGGTCGCAAGAGTGGAAACCCTGGGGGAGCCGGAGATCCGCGAGATCGATCTGGACGTGGATGACACCACCCTGATGCAGATCAGCCGCGATGGTATGCTGGCGCTGAACCTCGAAGAGATGAAGACGATCCAGGCGTTTATTGCCGATCCACAGGTGCAGGAGCAGCGCAAACAGGTGGGTCTCGGTGCACGCGTCACCGATGCCGAACTCGAAGCCCTCGCCCAGACCTGGAGTGAACACTGCAAGCACAAAATATTCTCCGCGCAGATTGACTACGAAGATGAACACGGGCAGAAGGAGAGCATTGACTCGCTGTTCAAGAGCTACATCATGGAGACCACCAGCGAGATCCGACGCCGGAAAGGTGAAAATGATATCTGCCTTTCGGTGTTCAAGGATAACGCCGGGGTCATCCGCTTTACCGATGACTGGAGCATTGTGTACAAGGTTGAGACTCACAATTCCCCCAGCGCTCTGGATCCTTACGGTGGCGCGCTCACCGGGATAGTGGGGGTTAATCGCGATCCCTTCGGTACCGGACGCGGCGCGCGCCTGATCTTCAATACCGATGTGTTCTGCTTCGCCTCACCGTTTTACTCTAAACCCCTGCCACCGCGCCTGCTCCACCCGCGCCGCATCTTCGAAGGGGTGGTAGAAGGGGTTGAACACGGGGGCAACAAGAGTGGTATCCCTACTATAAATGGTTCCATCGTGTTTGATCGGCGCTTTGCGGGCAAGCCGCTGGTGTACTGTGGCAGTGCCGCCCTGATGCCTGCGATGTTGCACGGACGCCCCGGACACGAGAAAAAGGCCGAGCCCGGTGACCACATCATTATGGTGGGGGGGCGTATCGGCAAGGACGGGATTCACGGCGCTACATTCTCATCCGAGGAGCTGAACGAAAACTCCCCGGTTACCGCAGTGCAGATCGGTGATCCCATCACTCAGCGGCGCATGTTCGATTTTCTCCTCGTGGCGCGGGATAAAGGGCTCTACAATGCCATCACCGATAACGGCGCCGGCGGGCTCTCCTCTTCCGTAGGGGAGATGGCTGAAGATACCGGTGGATTTGAAATGCACCTGGAGCGCGCGCCGCTTAAGTATGCGGGGCTCCAGCCGTGGGAGATTCTGATCTCCGAGGCGCAGGAACGCATGACCCTGGCGGTTCCACCCGAACACGTGGAGGAATTTATCCAACTCGGGGCAAGCATGAACGTCGAATCCACCGACCTGGGAACCTTTACCGATTCCGGTTACTATCACTGCCTCTACCATGGCCAGACCGCAACCTATCTCCCCATGGATTTTCTCCACAATGCGAATCCGCAGATGAAGATTCCGGCGCGCTGGGAGATCAAGACCCATCGCCAGCCGGGAGAATCCGACCTCCCCGCACCACAGGAAGCCCTGCATAGTTTACTCGGTGCGCTTAATGTGTGCTCCAAGGAGGCTGTGGTACGCCGCTACGATCACGAGGTACAGGGAAATACAATACTCAAACCCCTCACCGGAGAAGTCAATGACGGACCCGCCGATGCCGCCGTGGTACGCCCCCTGCCCGATTCCTTTGCCGGAATTACCGCAGCCCACGGTATCTGTCCGCGTTACAGCGACATCGACACCTACCACATGATGGCGTGCGCCATCGATGAGGCTCTACGCAACTACGTGTGTGTAGGGGGAAATGTGGACCATGTCGCGGGGCTGGATAACTTCTGCTGGTGTGACCCCGTGTTGAGTGAACGAACCCCTGACGGGCCGTTTAAGGCGGCGCAGCTCGTGCGCGCCAATAAGGCGCTGTACGACTATTGTGTTGCATTCGGGGTCCCGCTGATCTCCGGCAAGGATTCAATGAAAAATGACTACCACATCGAAGGGGAGAAGATCTCCATCCCCCCGACCGTGCTGTTCTCGGTGATCGGCAAGGTCGACGATGTGCGCTGCTGCACCACTATGGATGTGAAGCACCCCAATGATAAGGTTTACCTCCTCGGGGTTACCCGTGCCGAGCTGGGTGGTTCGGAGCTCTTCAATATTCTCGGCTTTACCGGTAACCAGGTGCCTGAAGTTGATGCCCCCACGGCCCTCAGGCGCTATCGCACCCTCAACCGTGCGCAAAAGGCGGGGCTGGTGGCATCATGCCATGATCTCTCCGACGGGGGCCTCGCCGTGGCGCTCGCCGAAAGTGCGTTTGCCGGTGGCTTCGGTATGGATATTGACCTCACCCGGCTGCGTGTCGAGGGAGATTTGAGCACCATGGAGATGCTGTATTCCGAATCCCAGAGCCGCCTGCTGGTCACGGTGGCACCTGAACACGCCCAGGAATTTGAAAAGCTCTTCAGTGGGCAGGATATCTGCTGCCTGGGTAAGGTGGTCGGTGGACACAGCCTCAAGATCAAGGGGGAGGATGGTGCCACCATCATTAAAGACGATATCTACGCGTTGAAAGAGGCCTGGCAGGCCACATTGAAGGAGCTTTGATTATGCCCGCTGATGTAAGAGCTATTGTGGTGGCCGGCAACGGTACCAACTGCGAGCGCGAAGTCGCCAATGCCTGTCGTCTGGCCGGCGCCGAAACAGTCGATATTGTGCATCTCTCGCGCCTTCTTTCCGGTGAGGTGAGTCTGCATGACTACCACTTCCTTAACTTTGCCGGCGGTTTTCTCGACGGAGACGACCTCGGTAGCGCCAAAGCGGGGGCAAACCGTCTGCGCTATGCGGAGGTTAAAACCAGTGGGCGCCCTTTCATTGAGGAGATTCTCCAGTTTGTTGACAACGGCAATCTGGTGATGGGGGTGTGCAACGGCTTTCAGCTCATGGTCAAAATGGGGCTTTTGCCCGCGCTCGATCACGACTATCATACCCAGAGCGCCACCCTCACCGTAAATGACCGCGGACGCTTTGAGGATCGCTGGGTATATCTCAAGGTGGATCAGAAGTCCCCCTGTGTGTTTACCCGCGGGCTTACCGGCATCTATCTGCCGATCCGTCATGGGGAGGGGAAGTTTGTGGTTGAAGATCCGCAGGTGCTGAAGCGCATCGAGGGTGAGCATCTGGCTCCCCTTAAATACAGCGATGCGGCATATATTGCCCCGGCACAGGAATTCCCCCTCAACCCGAACGGTTCCATGAACTCTATAGCGGCGGTCTCCGATCCGAGTGGGCGCCTGTTCGGGCTCATGCCCCATCCGGAGGCATACCTGCATCGCACCCACCATCCCCGCTGGACTCGTGAGGAGTTGCCCGAAGAGGGGATGGGGCTGTGGCTGTACAAAAACGCCATCGATTTTATCCGTAACGAGGTGCTTTAGCACCAAAACTGCCACATCATAGTGGAAAGAAAGCAGGGAAAAATGTTTGATAAATTTAAGGAAGAATGTGGGGTTTTTGGAGTTTACGGACACGCCGAAGCGGCAAATCTCACCTACCTGGGGTTGTATTCCATCCAGCATCGCGGGCAGGAGAGCTGCGGCATTGTCGCCTCCGATGGAGAGGTCCTGCGTGCACACCGTAAAAACGGCCTGGTATCGGATGTATTTCGCGATCCCCAGATATTTGACCGCCTCCCCGGTCGCAGTGCCATCGGGCATGTGCGCTACTCCACTGCCGGGGGCAACGACGTCAAGAACTGCCAGCCTATCCTGGTGGATTATGCGCGCGGCAGTATTGCTGTGGCCCACAACGGCAACCTGGTCAATGCGCAGGAACTGCGCAACGAGCTTGAAGAGTTAGGTTCCATCTTCTCCAGCATCTCCGACACTGAAGTTATCATCCATCTCCTCGCGCGCAGCCAGGCAGACAGCCTTGCGGAGCGTATCACCATGGCCCTTGAGCGTGTCAACGGCGCATACAGTCTGTTGTTCCTCACCGAAACCCGCATGGTGGCGATGCGCGATCCACGCGGATTCCGTCCTCTGGTGCTGGGTAAGCTCGAAGGTGCGTATGTGGTTGCCTCTGAAACCTGCGCCCTCGATCTCATCGAAGCCGAATTTATCCGTGAACTTGAACCGGGGGAGATGGTGATTATCGATGAAAAAGGGGTGCATTCCATGTTTCCGCTCGAGAAAAAGCCCGCCTCGCCGTGTATCTTCGAATTTGTCTACTTTGCGCGCCCCGACAGCACCATCTTCGGCAATGAAGTGTACTCCGTGCGTAAGGAGTACGGCCGCCAGCTTGCGCGTGAATTTCCCGTGGATGCCGATGTGGTAGTGCCCATACCCGACTCCGGAGTGCCCGCATCCATCGGCTATGCAGAGGAATCAGGCCTTCCGTTTGAACTCGGGTTGATCCGCAATCACTATGTGGGGCGCACCTTCATCGAGCCGCAGCAGTCGATTCGCCACTTCGGGGTCAAGATCAAGCTCAACCCCGTGCGCGAAGTGATCGAAGGTAAGCGTGTGGTGGTAATTGACGACTCCATCGTGCGCGGCACCACCGCGCGCAAGATTATCAAGATGATTAAAAATGCCGGCGCCAAAGAGGTGCATATGCGCGTGTCAAGTCCCCCCACCAGCTATCCGTGTTATTACGGTATCGACACCCCGAACCGCAATGAGCTGATTTCATCCTCCCACAGCATCGAGGAGATTAATCGCTACATCACCTCCGATACCCTGGGATACCTTTCGGTTGAGGGGCTTATGAAGGCGACAGGTAATCCGGAGGACGGAGGTAAATGCCAGTTCTGTACCGCATGCTTTACGGGCAAGTATCCGGTGAAATTCCCGCACCGGAAAGCGGATAATCAATTGGGCCTGTTTGAACGCTAGGGTTTATCCCTGTAAATATGTACCTGCAAAAAATAGGATAGCAACCATGACCGCACAGGAACGCAACGAGCTGATGGATATAATTCGCCGCCTTTCGTATGAAGAGCGGGAAGTGACCCTGGCTTCAGGGCGCAAGAGCAACTTTTACTTCGATGGCAAGCAGACCACCCTGCACCCGCGTGGCTCAGTGCTGGTGGGTAAGGCATTTCTCGAAGCGGCGCGTTCTTTCGGACCGCGCATCGAGGGGGTAGGTGGACTGACCCTGGGGGCAGACCCCATCGCCACCGCTACCTCAATGATCAGCTCTCTGGAAAGTGAGCCGTTCCCGGCGTTCATTATCCGCAAGGAGCCCAAAGGCCACGGAACCGGGCAGTGGCTCGAAGGGCGCAAGAATCTCGCTTCCGGAGCAAAGGTAGTGATTGTAGAGGACGTGGTGACCACGGGCGGTTCCTCCATAAAGGCGATAGAGCGCGCGCGTGAAGAGGGGCTCGATGTGGTTGGCGTGGTAACCCTGGTTGATCGTGAAGAGGGTGGCAGCGAGTGTTTCGCCGCTGCCGGAATCCCATTCAAGGCGATCTTCACTAAAACCGAGGTTGCCGCCTGAAGAGCGGCTGATGCAGGAGCAGTATGACTTATGTGTACCTTGCCATAGCAATTATCGGTGAAGTAGCGGCAACCTCTGCGCTGAAGGCCTCGGCGCAGTTCAGCCGCCTGGTGCCCAGCATCATTGTGGTGCTCGGCTACGGCGTAGCATTCTACTGCCTCTCCATTGTCCTGAAAGAACTCCCCGTGGGTATCACCTACGCTGTGTGGGCCGGTGCGGGAGTGGTCCTGGTCGCCCTGGTGGCGATGCTCATCTATCATCAGATCCCCGATCTCCCAGCCCTCATAGGGATGGGTCTCATCATCTCCGGTGTAGCGGTTATCCACCTGTTCTCCAACACTATCGGGCATTAATGCAGACCGAAACAGACTATCCGGATACTCAGCGTAATTGGGCGGATCTGAAGGTTCTTCTGGGCGGGATCTGCGGTATGGTAGTGGTTATGGGGATAGGACGCTTTGCGTATACCCCTATCCTGCCTCTGATGCAGCGCGACCTCGGTATGAGCAATACCCTCGCCGGTTCCCTGGCGGGGCTCAACTATCTGGGCTACCTCGCCGGGGCGTTGCTGTGTACCTTTGCCCCCGCTATCCTGCGCTCCCGGTGGGTTGCCGCGACAGCCCTGCTCCTCAGCCTGGTGACCACCATTTGTATGGGTTTTACCACCGCCGAGTTCTGGTGGGTGCTACTGCGCCTGAGCGGCGGGATAGCGAGCGCGGTGCTGTTTATCATCATCTCAGCCGAGGTGGGTGAAACCCTCACCCGGCGCGGGCATGGCCACTGGTTCGGAGCGCTATACTGCGGTATCGGCCTTGGTATTGCTCTTAGCGGCTTGATTGTGCCGCAGCTGGATAGATTCGGCGCCTGGGATTTTGCCTGGATCGGGATGGGCCTGGTAGCGGGCGCATTTGCGTTTTTCAGTGCTTTACTGGGGCGCCAGCGCCTTCACGTAAGTGGATCCCCATCTACGTCTACACCGTCCGGTTCGGGTTTGCGTCCCATCTGGATGCTTGCAACGGCGTATTTTCTCAATGGGCTGGGCTACATTGTTACTGCCACCTTTCTGGTAGCGATTATTGCCACCGCACCGGGACTTGAGAACATGGCCCCCTATAGCTGGGTGGCGGTCGGGTTTGCTGCTATCCCGTCCACCCTGTTGTGGCCCCACCTGGCGCGCCGCATAGGAAATCGCCGTGCTTTAACAGCTGCGTTCGCCCTTCAGGCAAGTGGTATCGGTGTGAGTATCTGGGCGGATTCTCTCCCCGGCGTATTGTATGCCGCTATAACCTTCGGCGGAACCTTCCTGGGGATCGTGGCTCTGATTCTTGCTGAAGGTAAATTGCGCATGGGGGCGCAGGGGGGTCAGGCTGCAGCCTTTCTCACTGCGAGTTTCAGCCTCGGCCAGGTCCTCGGAGCTACCCTTGCAGGATGGCTTGCCGATTTGCACCACGGATTCGCCCTGCCGCTCTCCCTTGCGGCGGGCGCGGTGATAGCCGGCGGAGTGCTGATCATCCTCGATCCGCGCTTTGTTGCACCTGAACCGCACGTGCGTTAGAATTAATTCCGCTATTCCTGTTTTACGGGTTCAGATGAGAACAAATTTCCTCCACTGTTTGAAAAGGAGTTAGAGACATGCGCATTTTATTTTTGGTTATGACAACGGTTATCGCCATTGCATTTTCTGCCCAGGCTCAGGAAGAGTCAGAGTTTGGCAGGGGAATCATGGCGGAAATGAAAAATGAGAGAGGACAGGATGTACGCGAACGCATCTCGCAGGAAAAGCAGGGATATACCCTTGGAGATGACGGAGATGACACGGGATATGAGTTCGGTTCTGAACGCTATCGTGAGCGCGATGAGTTCGAGCGGGGGCGCAATGAACGCAGTAAGGCGCGTGCCAAACAGTCGGAGTATGAGCGTGAGAAACGCAAAGACTACACAGATCACAGGCGCGAAGCAGAAAAAGAACGCGATGAATACGAACGCGAAATGCGCAAGGAGCAGGCTGAGAGCGAGCGCGAAGCACGCAAAGAGCGCCGGACGTTAGAGCGCGAAGAGCGCAACAGATTTGAAAATTCCGGAGGACAGGCAAGGGGGCTTGAACGCGCGGGCGAAGCTTCAGGATTTGGAAAAGATCGTGCGCGAACTAGAGCTGATTAAAATAAAGGGTTTTTACATTAGAACAGCGCGTTTCAGAGATTGCGCTTTTCTGCAGGTGTTTGAGCATGTAGTATAAAGAGATATTTTGTGGGTGAGAGTGAAAAGCAGAAATTTGACATATTATACAGTTGAGCGTTGGAGGTCATAGTGTCAGTAAATAAAGTAATCCTGGTAGGAAATCTCGGCAAAGATCCTGAATTGCGCTATACCCCGGCGGGTACCGCAGTGGTCAATTTCCCCCTGGCTACAAGTGAAAACTTCAAGGATCGTGACGGCAATCGGCAGGAGAAAACCGAATGGCACAACATCGTTGCCTGGCGCCAGCTTGCGGAGATATGCGGCAAATATCTGCACAAGGGCAAACAGATATATATTGAGGGGAAACTCCAGACCCGTAAATGGCAGGATAAAAGCGGGGTGGATCGTTATACCACCGAGATTGTTGCGGATAGTATGCAGATGCTCGGGCGCGCCGGTGAAGACAGCGGCGGCTATGCCCAGGGGCAGAATAGCAACCGCAATGACAACAATCGTCCCGACTCCGGACGCCAGGATTATTCCCAGAATAATAACTATGCCGATTCCGGCGCGCGGGTACAGAGCCCTTCGGCACCGCCGGAACCCTCATTTAACCCGGATGACGAGATCCCATTTTGAAATATACGTAAACAATAAATGTTGATTATATGGGCAACCCAGATGGCCGAAGACCTGAAGTTTTCGGCCATTTGTGTCCGGCCCCTTTTACTGTCAGATGGAGTATGAATGACCCGCACTCAGAGCACATGGAAACATAGCGTCTTTTCAATCCGGGACATGGATTGTCCTGCGGAAGAGCAGATGATACGCATGGCCCTGAGTGACGCGAATGGGGTGCATTCTCTCGATTTTGATCTATCTGCGCGTACCCTGGCTATTGTGCATCAGGGTGATGCTGCAGTGTTGCTGGAGTATTTGCATCCGCTGGGGTTGGGAGCCACCCTTGAGCGGAGTGCTGACGCGACGGCGGCGGATCTGGAGCCCGGCGCAGAGGCCGAGGATGCTGCAGAAGCCAGGACCCTGATAATTCTGCTGTGCATTAATGGCGCAATGTTTATACTTGAGATGGTGGTCGGGCTCATTGCCCAGTCTACCGGGCTTATCGCTGATTCAGTGGATATGTTTGCTGATGCGGCGGTGTACGCCCTCGCCCTGTTTGCCGTAGGTAAGGCTGCCGCACAGAAAATCCGCGCCGCGCGTTTCGCCGGGTGGATTCAGGGTGTCCTTGCTCTCGGTGTGCTGGTTGAGGTGGTGCGTCGGGCGGTGTTCGGGAGTGAACCCATATCCACCCTAATGATGCTGATGGGAGCCGCGGCCCTGGTTGCGAATGTCGTATCCCTTATGCTGGTGGCGCGTAAACGCGACCGTGGTGTGCATATGAAGGCGAGCTACATCTTTTCTGCCAACGATGTGATAGCGAACCTGGGTCTTATTCTCGCTGGAGTGCTGGTAGCGTGGAGCGGATCCCCCTATCCGGATTTGATTATCGGTACCATTATTGGCATTATTGTACTCAGTGGGGCGTACCGGATTCTGAAGCTCAAATAGA
>JAWOFA010000129.1:0-8876 GCA_046482505.1 Desulfuromonadaceae bacterium
CGCGCTCGCGCTCTTCGGGCGCGTTGTCGATCTGATCAAAGGCGCGGGCCTCTCCACCCCATCCCTGGCTGGACATTACTTTGGTGATCGCAGCGGTGAGGGTGGTCTTGCCATGGTCAACGTGCCCGATGGTTCCTATGTTGACGTGCGGCTTATTTCTTTCAAACTTCTCTTTGGACATAACGTTCTCCCCTTTTGTTCTTTTCTGAAAATTTTATAACCCTGATCGGGCACAAAGCCCTTCGCAACAGCCCAACAAAATCTACTTTGAATTCCGACAACCACAAAGACAGGTGGAGCCCACAACCGGACTTGAACCGGTGACCTCTTCCTTACCAAGGAAGTGCTCTACCTGCTGAGCTATGTGGGCACTCACACCATCTACGCTGTACAAAAAAATGGAGCGGGAAACGGGACTCGAACCCGCGACCCTCAGCTTGGAAGGCTGATGCTCTAAGCCAACTGAGCTACTCCCGCTCTAACTGAAACGCTTACCCTGGGCTAGCCCGCTACCTGTTCCGCAGTTTGCGCTTTATAGCTCCTGCAGCAACCGATACCGTATTCACCCGAAGTGAAATTTTGGTGGAGGGGGGAGGATTCGAACCTCCGAAGTCTACGACGACAGATTTACAGTCTGTTCCCTTTGGCCACTCGGGAACCCCTCCAAAGGACTTTCTGAAAGGCTTGCGCCTGATTTACTTTAATGGAGCTGGCGAGAGGAATTGAACCCCCAACCTACTGATTACAAGTCAGTTGCTCTGCCTATTGAGCTACGCCAGCGCAGAGTTGCAAGGTGTACACTATTCTGCCACCTGATGCAACCCCTTTCTCACACGCAAAAGCGGTGCGTGAGAACGCCGAGGGTTATAATTGAATTGATCTTGAGTGTCAACCATTTTCCCGGCTTTTTTTATAATACTCCGAAATTCATCCGCAATGGGTGCGCTGGCGTACCACCTCAAACAGGGCTACCCCCGTGGCAACGGATACATTAAGAGACTCCACCCGCCCCGGCATAGGGATTTTAACCGCTCCATCACATACCTTGACCACGCCCGGCCTGATGCCGCGTCCTTCACTACCCGCAACCAGGGCTACGTCGCCTCTCAGATCGGTTGCATACACAGAGGCTGCTTCATCGAGGGCAAGGCCGTACACCCACACCCCTGCTTCTTTAAGAGTGGCAATCGCACGTGAGAGGTTGGTTACCTGACATAATGCTACACTATTGAGAGTTCCGGCAGCGGCTTTTTCAACCACCGGTGTGATATGGCAGCTTCGATCCTTGGTATACACCACCCCCTGGCACCCCGCTGCTGCAGCCGAACGAATCAGAGCCCCGAAATTATGCGGATCAGTGACTTCATCCAACAGAAGAAGGAAGCGTTCTCCGGGTGCAGTATCACTCAGGAGTTGGGCCAGGTCCTTACGCGCCAGGGGATCTGTATATGCAGCAACACCCTGATGTTTATCGGTGCCACACAACTGCGTAAGTGCAGAACGCTCTACTTCCTTCACGACAACACCCTGTTTTTTCAGGATATCGGCGATCTTGTGAATACGTGGATTTTTGCTTCCACCTGCACAAACCAGTGAATGAATCCTCAAACCGGAATCCAACGCACTTGCAACCGTGTTTATACCGCAAATTATCCGCTGATCAGCCAATACCACCTTCCATCTCTGCGACAATCGCGCGTGCAGCTGCAACAGGGTCATCCGCTTTAGAGATAGGGCGTCCCACTACGATGTAATCGGCCCCTTGCGATATCGCCGCCGCCGGGGTCATAATACGCTGCTGATCATCTGACGCTGCAAACGCAGGACGCACTCCGGGGGTAACTACCACAAAGTCACTCCCACATACTGCACGGATCAGGCTCAATTCACGTGCGGAGGCTACCACCCCGGACAGCCCCGCGTCCCTGCTCAAGAGCGCGAGGCGCTCCACCATCTCTTCTACTGAACGCTCAATACCCACAGCATGAAGATCTTCTGTAGAGGATGAAGTGAGAACAGTCACCCCCAGCGTGATGGGAAGCGGGTAGCCTTCGGCTGCAGCTACTGTGTGGACTCGCCCCTGCATGGTGGCCATCATTCCAGGGCCACCCAAAGCATGCACATTGAACATCTTCACCCCCAACCGTGTAGCTTCCACCGCCGCCGCTGCTACAGTGTTGGGGATATCGTGGTACTTCAGATCCAGGAACACCTCTTCTCCGGCAGCACGAATCATGGCTACCACATCCGGTCCGCAGCGCGTAAAAAGCTGCTTGCCCACCTTAAACATCCCCACTTCACCTTTAAGGGTTTCAACCCAGTGGGTAGCAGCTTCAAAATTGTCTACATCCAGGGCAAATATAAGCCTGTCTTTTACTTTCAATATCTTTCTCCCGCCTGGCAACTCCACATTAAATACAAAGCCTAATTGGTTTCTAGTCGAGAAGCTTGCGCGCCCGCGCGGTAAATTCCTGCACCCTGCGCACCATATCAGCACCCGCTCCGGTGCCCAGAACCCTGCGTGCTATGGAGCATTCCATATACACCACTTCCGTCAGAGCCTCCACCAAAAGACGTTTCTGTTCCGTAAGTTCAAGCCCGTACAAATTATTAGACAGCACATCCATATCCAGAGCACCATTGGATTGAATTCGCACCCCACGGAACACATACACATGTGGATGGGGCAACTCGCGCAAGAAGCGGTTCACCTCCTCGTGCATCTCCGGACAGTGCGGGCTGATCTCCTCATACAACAGCACAAGCATCTCGTTAAAGAGGGCTAAAACACTCTCAAGCTCTGAAGGAAGAGGCTCTGTCTGCTTTTCCGCTTCTGTTACTTCCAGCATCCCTTTGTCCACCAGCTGATACAATACCCTGAGAGCATTGTATTCCGATATCCCGCTGCGGGCTATCTGCCTACGCACGCTCACATCTCCGGTGTAGAGGTCACGCATCATCTGCTTCTCCTCCCCATCCAGACCGTTAGGAGCACGCCCGGTATAACCGAGCATGGAATCAGGGGCTCGCAGCTTGCGCCAGTACAGGGCTTTCTCATCCACACGCCGCAGACCCTCCATTATCAGATTCTGGGTACTCATGGACAAGCGTACTATATTGTCCTGTTCCGGATCCTTGGGAACAAAGTAGCAGCTGCCGGTTCCAGTGGTAAACAACGCATATACTATGGACTCCACTTGTTGGCGCGTCGCAAGCCACAAATCACGCGCCGCCACCAGGCGGAGTTTCACCAGCAGCTGACTCAGGTTGGTCCCAGCGCTCATCTGTGCGCGCGCAGCCTGAAGGTCTCTGCGCTCAAGCTTCCCCATTTCACACAACACTTCGCCCAGATCATCCTCAAGGCGATCACTGGTGGCAAAGATAATCTCACCATCCTTGAAAAACAGACGCCTGGACCCGTCATCCAGATCCATATGAAGGGTTCCGCTCTTACGAAACATATTGAAGAACGACAACACATCCGGAATGCCGATATCTCCAAGGGCTACATGGAAAATCGGCGCATTACCCCCCTGCACTCCAAGAAGCACATGGGCACTCGAACAGGAATCCACCAGCATCGTGCTGTTTTCCAGACCTGCAACCACCCGACGAGGGAGGGCGACGCGGCCGCTGTCGTCTACTTCAACCTGATACATAACCTATCACTTACCCTGCATAGCTTCCCGCACCCACTTAACGAGCCACTCTCCCGCTTCCACGATGGGGATCATTTTCTTCTCCCCTTCACTGCGCCAGGAGATCTCCAACGCATCTTCCTTAAGGCCACGCGCACCCACGGTTACCCGCAGTGGGACCCCGATCAGATCCGCATCCTTGAACTTGCTTCCGGGGCGTTCATCGCGGTCATCAAGGAGCACATCGATGCCGTTGTCCAGCAGATAGGCATAGAGTTCCTCCCCGGCGCGGGTCACCTCCTCATCCTTGGGATTGAGCAGGGTTATCAACACCTGAAACGGCGCGATGGGCATGGGGAAGATGATTCCGTTGGCATCGTGGTTCTGTTCGATGGCTGCGGCCACACTGCGCCCGATCCCGATACCGTAGCACCCCATCACCAGAGGCTCCTGTTTCCCGTCGGCATTCAACACCGTGGCCCCCATAGCTTCGGAGTATTTGGTTCCGAGCTTGAACACATGCCCCACTTCAATGCCGCGCCAGCTCTGGAGGGTGCCGTTACAGCGCGGGCATCCGTCTCCGGCTTCAGCCTGACGCAGATCGGCAAACTCGCTCACCTCGAAGTCGCGCCCGCAGTTAACCCCGCGGTAGTGGGTATCCGTCGCATTCGCGCCCGCGACGCAGTCGGCCAGGAGCGAAACCTCGTTATCCGCGATAATCCTGCCCTTCAGCCCTACTGGGCCCGCAAAACCGCGCGGCGCACCTGTCAGACTCTCCACTGTAGCGTCATCCACCAGGGTCACATCATTACACCCTAATTTACGACACAGCTTGATCTCGTTGAGTTCACGATCCCCGCGCAGGACTACGGCCACCTGTTCTCCTGTATCGGTTTCCAACAACAGGGTCTTGAGCATCTGTGCTGGGTCAATTTCGAGGAACTGCGCCACTTCGGCCACGCTCTTCTGCCCCGGGGTATTCACTGCCTCCAGCTTCTGCGTAGGTTCAGGACGCTGCCCTTCGAGGATGCGCAGCTGCGCCTTCTCCACATTGGCGGCATACTCACAGGTATCGCACGAGACAATGGCATCTTCGCCCGAATCGGCCAGGACCATAAATTCGTGCGAGGAGGAACCGCCGATATTGCCGGTATCCGCCTCTACCGCGCGGAAGTTTAGCCCGCAGCGGCGAAAGATATTCTGATATGCGGCGTACATCTTCTCATATGCCCCATCCGCTGCGGCAGAATCGAGATCAAAGGAATACGCATCCTTCATAATAAATTCGCGCCCGCGCATCAGGCCGAAGCGGGGGCGGATCTCATCACGGAATTTGCCCTGAATCTGATACAGATTGAGAGGGAGCTGGCGGTACGACTTCACCGTGTTGCGCACCACGTCGGTGATCACCTCTTCATGGGTGGGGCCGAGGCAGAACTGCGCCTCCTTACGATCGCGCACGCGCAACAGCTCACGCCCGTATTGTTCCCAACGCCCGCTCTCTTCCCACAGTTCAGCCGGAATAACCATGGGCATCAACAGTTCGAGACACCCGGCACGATCCATCTCCTCGCGCACAATCTGCTCCACCTTACGCACACTGCGCAACCCAAGGGGCATATAGGTGTAGATTCCGGCGGCGACCTTGCGGATCATCCCGGAGCGCAGCATGAGCTGATGACTTATTATTTCCGCATCCGCAGGGGTTTCTTTGAGGGTCGGCATTAAATACTGGGTTATACGCATGATTAAATTATCCCTGAAGCTAGTTTGAAAAACTGGTAGAATATTCGTAAGAAGGGTAAAGCTAGCCTTTTTTTGTGTAAATTGCAATATATGTAGGGGCAGACTGACGTGTCTGCCCTGGTAGCATCCAATGCATACATATGGTTATATAAAAAAAGCACGGGCGCACACATCGGTGCTCCCCTACCATCATTTCATACAAGGATCGACCCATGAAGGAAACCCTCACCCTCAACAACCTAGTGCAGCACATCATTGCCGGCACGCCCATTATTGCGATCAGTACCAGCAACGAAAGCCGCAGTATCCGTCTTATCCAGAATGCTGTCGAGCGTGGAGTCAAGGATATTGACAAGCTCGAGCAGTGGAACTGCCTCCAGTGCTCTGACAGCACAGAGGAGAGCGCGGTTGAGGCTTTAAGTGGTGCGACTCAGGCGACAGGGTCAGGGGTTCACGCTTTTATGGATATGCACTGGTTCTGGCACGACAGCGCCAGAATCCAGCGCCTGCTCCTCAACTTCTCCCAGCAGCGCGGTCAGAGCGGTCGTAAATGCCTGATCTTTCTGGGGCGCGACCTCGAAATTCCTGCACGTCTTCAGAATCATGTGGTGCAACTTTCCCATCCCCTCCCCAACGCAGGGGAAATCTCCGCATTTCTGGAAAAGCTCCGCCCCAGCGATCCATTTCTGGATAAGCTCCTCAATGAGCCTGACGCCCTCGAACACATGGTACGCGCCGCCCTCGGTCTGGACATGATCCGCCTCGAACGTGCCCTGCGCCTTGCGCGCGTAACGCGCAGCGCGCAGCTGGATGAGGTGGTCTCCGCTCTCCATCTGGACAAAAAGCGCGCGGTGCAGCAATCGGGCGTGCTCGAGTTTGTGGACAACGACCTAAAGGAAGCCCAGGTCGGAGGGATGCAGAACCTCAAGCACTGGATGGAGAAACGCGAGCAGGCTTTCGGCGCAGCACAACTCGCGGCGGGGGAAAACCTACCCAGCGGGGTGCTCCTCATGGGGATCAGCGGCTGTGGCAAGAGCCTGTTTGTAAAGGCGATCGCCTCACGCTGGAAACTCCCCCTCCTGCGTCTGGATATGGCAACCGTATATGCCGGCACCTACGGCTCCCCCGAGCACAGCCTCAATCAGGCGTGTTCCCTCGCCGAAGCGATGTCGCCATGCGTGCTGTGGATTGACGAACTGGAGTCGGGAATCTCGAATCAGGGCTTCAAATCCGGCGGCGGCGCATCTTCACGCGTCCTGGGATATTTCCTTACCTGGATGCAGGAAAAAAGCGCGCCGGTGTTTGTCGCCGCTACCGCCAACGCCATCGAGATGCTCCCCGCCGAGGTGTTGCGCAAAGGGCGCTTCGATGAAATCTTCTACATCGCCCTCCCCGCCCTGGAGGAGCGTAAGGCGATCTTCTCCATCCATCTGCAGCGTCATGGCTTTGAACCCGCTGAGTTTGACCCCGAAACCCTGGCGCACTCAAGTAAGGGGTTCTCCGGCGCCGAGATCGAACAAGCGGTGGCGAGTGCGAAGTTCGAGGCTCTGGCGCGCAAACGCCCCATGACCCAGAAGGATATCATGGAGGCATTGGGCCAGACGGTACCTATCTCGGTCACCATGGCAGAGCAGATCAAGAAAATCGAGGCCTGGGCGTTCAAGCGTGCCGTACCTGCAAGCGGTACTGCCCCTTAATCCACCTGCTTCCGCAGCTCTGCATCCAGCTTCAGCGCTTCCGCCACCAGCGCATCCGCAAGCTCTTTCTGGGGGACGGAGCGCAACTTCTCCCCGTGGCGGAACAATAGCCCCATATCCCTGCCGCCGGCAATACCCAGATCGGCCTCGCGCGCCTCACCGGGGCCGTTGACGACGCATCCCATCACCGCAATGGTCAGCGCGCTCTGCAGTCCGCTCAGGCGCTCCTCCACCTCTTCTGCTACTCTGATCAGATCAATCTGGCAGCGTCCGCACGTGGGGCAGCTGATAAACACCGGGCCCCGTTCGCGCAGCCCCAGAGCCTTCAGGATCTCCCAGCCGACGCGCACCTCCTCCACCGGATCGCCTGTGAGGGAGACCCGCAATGTATCCCCGATGCCATCCACCAGCAGCGCCCCCAGCCCGGCGGCGCTCTTGATGGTGCCGGACCAGGTGGTGCCGGCTTCGGTTATCCCGATGTGCAGGGGATAAGCCACCTGGCGGGCGAGCATCCGGTACGCCTCTACGGTGCGTCGCACGTCCGATGCCTTCAGGCTCACCTTCAGATGGGGGTAGTTGAGCTCCTCCAGAATACGGATATGCCCCAGGGCGCTCTCCACCATGGCTGCGGGGGTGGCATGGCCGTAGCGTTGCAACAGCTCCGCCTCCAGCGAGCCGCCGTTGACCCCGATGCGGATCGGCACCTGCCGCTCCCTACACGCGCTTACCACCTCCGCCACCTTCCAGCGCGCCCCGATATTGCCGGGATTGATACGCAGACAATCCACCCCCGCTTCCAGGGCCCGCAGCGCGAGGCGATAGTCGAAGTGGATATCCGCCACCAACGGAAGGGGACAGCCGCGCACCAGCTCGGGCAGTGCCTGCGCCGCATCCATATCGGGCACGGCGCAGCGTACAATTTCGCATCCGGCACTCGCGAGTGCCAGAATCTGTGCACGCGTGGCTTCCACGTCGCGGGTGTCGGTATTGCACATGGATTGCACCGTCACCGGGGCGCCACCACCAACGGTGACATTACCCACCTTCAAGGTGCGGGTGGTGGAGTCTTGATCAGGGGGTAGAATCATAGAAATATGCTTTCAATTTTTTGGATAGTGCCCGTCAGAGCATCTAACTAACCTTGCAGAGATCGCTTGGGAGCAGTGCCCACATGACGTGGGCGGTTGCCCACACCATTTTTTATCATTAGGATAGGTGTAGGGGCATCCCCCAGTGGATGCCCTGGCTTGTTGCCTAAACCTAACGTTGGTTGCATCGCGAACACGGGCGGTCCATCTTTTTCGCCTCCTGGTAGCAACGCTCCGGCTGCGGTACGAAGGGGGGGACAAATCAAGTGCACAGATCAAGTGCACAGATCAAGTGCATATAAAGCCACATCCATGCTAAAGCGGTCAAGTGCCAAGGCGGTGTTACGCACCATCCTTGTTGACACCCCCGCGCGAAGGCGCTAACGTGCAGCGGCATCTACTTAAATTTAACTTCAGCACCCTATCAGCACGGAAAGATTTTACCTACACATGGCAACCATACCGAAAAAGGGGGGCAAACGCCCTGCACGCAAGACAGCCGCTACCCCGCCCCACGAAACCATCATTGAGTATCTGAACGGAGATGGCATCGGCGTGGTGCGCGAACACGGGAAAGAGCTCTGGGTCCCCGGCACTCTGCCGGGGGAAAGCGTCAAGGTACATATCCAGCATGAAGGGCAACGCCGCCGCATGGGGGAACTGGTAAAGGTGATGCGTAACAGTCCGCAGCGCACCACACCGGCCTG
>JAWOFA010000140.1:0-18467 GCA_046482505.1 Desulfuromonadaceae bacterium
CTTCGGTGCCTTTGTTGAGATTTTCTCCGGCACAGATGGCCTTGTGCACGTAAGTGAACTCGCCAAAGAGCGTGTGCGTAATGTAACTGATGTCCTCAATGAAGGTGATGCAGTGCGCACACGCTCTTTGGCGAGTTCACTTACGTGCACAAGGCCATCTGTGCCGGAGAAAATCTCAACAAAGGCACCGAAGTCCATGATCTTTTTAACAGTACCATCGTAGATCTTGCCAACCTCAGCTTCCTGAGTGAGCTCACTGATCATGCGTGCCGCCTCAGCAGAAGCAGCGCCATCTGCAGAGGAGATATTGATGCGACCGTCATCTTCAATATCGATACCACAACCTGTGGCCTCAATGATGCCGCGGACCGTTTTGCCGCCGGCGCCTATGATAGTACGCACCTGCTCGGGCTTCACATATACCGTGGTAATACGAGGAGCGTAAGGAGAAAGGTCGGGACGTGCGTCAGAAATTGCTTCAGCCATTTTCCCCAGTATGTGAAGGCGTCCATCGCGTGCCTGTTCGAGCGCCTTATGCATGATGTCACGGGTAACCCCGTCAATTTTTATATCCATCTGCAGTGCGGCAATGCCCTCTTCAGTACCGGTAACCTTAAAGTCCATATCCCCGAGGTGATCCTCATCTCCGAGGATATCGGAAAGTACAGCTATGTCATCTCCCTCTTTTACCAGACCCATGGCTATACCGGCGACAGGATTTTTCACCGGAACGCCAGCATCCATCAGAGACAGCGACGCGCCGCATACTGAAGCCATAGAGGATGAACCATTGGATTCAAGAATGTCCGATACGATGCGGATGGTGTAGGGAAAGTCATCAAACGTGGGGAGAATTTTAGAAACAGAGCGCTCTGCGAGCATCCCGTGGCCTATTTCACGCCGTCCCGGGAAAAGACGCATACTTGTTTCACCCACACAGAATGGGGGAAAATTGTAATGCAGCATGAATTTCTTGAAATCCATCCCCTGAACATTATCAATACGTTGATCGTCACTCGCTGTACCCAATGTCGTTGCAACCAGAGCCTGGGTTTCTCCACGGGTGAACAGGGCGCTGCCGTGAGCACGGGGCAGAATTCCGACTTCGCTGGTAATCTGGCGAATGGTCGCCATGTCACGTCCATCGATGCGGATGCGATCCTGCAGGATCATCTGACGAACCACACGCTTTTCCACACTGCCAAGTATCGCGCTGATTTCGCCTTCGCGCTCAGGGAACTCCTCTGCGAGCATCTCCTGTACCCGCTCGCGATTTGCGCTCATGGCTGCATAGCGTTCCTGCTTCTCTTGCAGTTTAACCGCCTCAACAATCTGCGCTTCAGATACTTCTGTTACCTTCTTCTCGAGTTCGGCGTCTACTTCAGGGACTTCGAATTCACGCTTGGTTACTCCCACCTGCTGTTGCAGTTTTTCCTGCATCTCGATCAGGGGCTGGATGGAACGATGTCCGAAAAACACCGCTTCAAGCATCTCATCTTCACTGACTATATCAGCTTCACCCTCAACCATCATGATAGCTTCACGGGAACCGGCAACCACAATTTCAATATCGCTCTGTTCAATCTGTTCGATGGTGGGGTTGGCAATAAATTCGCCTTCAACCCTACCTACTCGTACGGCAGCAATGGGGCCGGCAAAAGGGATATCCGACACGCTTACGGATGCGGAAGCAGCGAGAATCGCGAGGGTGTCCGGATCATTGATACAATCGGCCGAAATGACCGTGGGCATGATCTGGGTTTCATTCATGTACCCCTTGGGAAACAGCGGGCGCATGGGACGGTCAATCAAGCGGCAGATTAGGGTCTCACGCTCGGTAGCCCCACGCTCACGCCGAAAGAAAGATCCTGGGATCTTACCACTGGCGTAGAACTTCTCCTGGTAATTGACCACCAGAGGAAAGAAGGCCTGTCCCGGACGCATTGTTTTGTCTGAAACTGCGGTACACAGAATCTTGGTTTCACCATAGGTTACGACCGTGGCGCCGTCTGCCTGACGCGCCATTTTGCCGGTTTCGATGGTAAGAGGTTTGCCGTTGAAATCAATTTCTACTTTCTGATAACTCATGTGTTTCTCCTGCGCAGAACCTTTAAGTTCTACATGTATTTCTTGTACTTAAAAAAAAAGGGCTGCAGGAGGTTGGCCTGAAACAGATCCGGACCTGAATGGTATGTCTGCGACATACCACAGCGGTCAGAACCTTTCTCCGGTCATCCTCCATTGCCCCGGCTTATAAGTGCGGCAGCCCGCCTTAGAGCAGACTGCCACACCCAACATACATACTAACGTCTGATACCCAGACGGGAGATCAAGCTGCGATAGCGCTCGATATCCTTTTTCTTCAGGTAGTCGAGTAGACGACGACGCTGACCTACCATTTTAAGCAGACCCCGACGGGAATGGTGGTCTTTTTTATGGGTTCTGAAGTGGTCAGTCAGTTCAGCAATCCGCTTTGACAACAACGCAATCTGAACCTCAGGAGAACCGGTATCACCCTCCTGGGTCTGAAATTCCTTAATAATTTCCTGTTTTTTTTCTGTGGCCAGCACTGTGGCATCTCCTTTCAAGCTTTAAAATCCGGAAACCCGGTTAACCTAGTGAAATACAAAGTGTTCTTACCATATCAACTGAACAGTGTAAAGCGCATTCACCGCGCAGAGATGGTTTATAACACAGCTTTTACTCAGCGGCAACAGCGGCCCGCATCTAAGACTGAAATTATTGTTCCTTAGCGAGAAACAGGATAAAAGCCTCAGATCCCGTCCGGGAACACCTTATGGAGTTTAAAATCACCGCGATGTTCCTGCTCGTGTGTAAAATCGGGGCTGGCCACTGCTACCAGCTTCCCTGCATCACACAACAGCACAAGTTCGGCTGCTTGACTTGCCTCATCCATAAAAGATGTATGATCCATCGTTGGCGGTATTCCATTGCGCAGACGCTCTCTACCCTCCGTGCTCAATTGCACCTGAGGTAGATGGGCCAATCCTTCAAGGGGTGGTATTACCCTGAAATCACCCAACTTCAGTTCATCAACTGTGGTGAGATCCGCACTGGTAAAATTTCCGCTACCTGTACGACGCAGCTGTGTCATACACGCCCCGCACTCAAGTCTGAGACCTATATCGTGGCACAGAGTGCGGATGTACGTACCTTTAGAACACTCAACATCAAGGACAACTTCATCACCCTCATAGGCGACAATTGCAATTTTATAGATATCAATCTGACGTTTCTGGCGCTCCACCTCCTGCCCATTACGTGCGAGACGGTAAAGGGGAACCCCATCTTTTTTGAGTGCGGAAAACATGGGGGGTATCTGCTCAATTTGCCCTTCAAATTCAGCACATACAGACTTCAGCTGCACCAGGTCAATGGGCGGAACATCTCGGGATTCCAGAATGACCCCGGTTATATCCTGCGAGTCAGTAATAACACCCAGGCGCATAGTAGCGCGGTAGGATTTGCACTGCGCTGTGAGATACTCAATTAAACGCGTGGCGTGATCGACACCGACAAGCAAAACCCCCGTAGCCAGAGGATCCAGGGTACCAGCATGACCAACTCTTCGGGTTCCACATGCGCGGCGAACTTTCTGCACCAAATCGTGTGAACTAACCCCTTCGGGTTTATCCAGAGCTAAAAAACCGTGCATATATCAGGGCAGTAGAGGTTGAAGACGTTTGAATACATCGTCAACAGCCTGGTGAGCACTTCCGTGGACTTCAGCTCCTGCTGCATTGTGGTGTCCTCCTCCGCCCAATTCGCGCGCCAGGGTTCCCACATCGACTGTGCCCTTGGAACGCATGCTGAGTTTATATACCTCAGGAGAAAGCTCACGCAGGAACACTGCGACCTCAACGCCGTGAACGGAACGGGGATAGTTTACAAAACTATCTGAGATTTCGGCCTCGGCACCAACCTCCGAGAACATCTGAGCCGTAGCATAGATCGCAGCTATGCGCCCGCATGGGGATATCTGCAGGGTCGAGAGTGCCCGTGCCAAAAGACGCAAACGTTCAGCCTCCTGGCTTTCATACAACCCACCGGCAATTTTCCAGGGATCAACACCACAATCAACCATCTCTCCAGCAATACAAAAAGCCTCGGAGTTGGAACTGCTGTAGCGAAACGATCCAGTATCAGAAAGTATTGCTGTATATATATTAGCCGCAACCGGCGCAGATACAGGATGATCCAGGTGCTTGAGAATGCGATAAATAAGCACTGCCGTAGCACTCGCTCCAGTATCGACACAGTAAATATCGCCGAAGTCTTCCGAAAATGGATGGTGGTCTATATTGATGCTGACCTTACACAGGCCTACCACATCAACCTTTGCGCGACTCAGTTCACCCGCATCGAGGATAATCCCCACATCGTAATGCGATTGCCCAGCCACTTGATTTACCAGCGTTTCCGCACCGGGCAAAAAACTCAGTTTCTGGGGTATGGGATCGGCATTGTACGCCACCACCTCTTTGCCCATCTCACGCAGAGCAATAGCCAAAGCCAGAGTAGATGCAATAGCATCACCGTCAGGAGATTCATGGGCTGCAATCAGAAATGATGCGCCGTCACGAATTGCAGCAGCTACCTGCTCGACACCGGAACCCGGATCTGTACTATTCACCATCGTTTTTTATCTTCCGCAGGAGACTTTCAATGTGATTACCATATTCGGTTGACTCGTCATATCTGAAAGTCAACTCAGGAACCCGGCGCAACTTGAGACGCTTTCCCAACTCGGAGCGCAGATAGCTGCTGGCACTCTGCAACCCCTTGCGGGTCTCTTCACGCTGATGCTCCTCGGTATCGTCCGGATTGAAGGAAGTATAGTAGATGCGCGCATGCTGCAAGTCGGTAGTAACATCAACCGAGGTAATAGTGACGAAACCAACTCGCGGATCGCGTACCCCACGCAATAGCAGATCAGAGATCTCTTTCTGAATCTGTTCCCCTACCCTGATTGAACGTTGCGATGTTCCCAAAAATAACTCCTACAACTCTGTTTTTGTTTCGATGATTTCATAGGTCTCGATAACATCGCCGACCTTGATGTCGTTATAGCGCTGAAGTCCGATACCACACTCGTATCCGGCTTTCACCTCTTTAGCATCTTCCTTGAAGCGCTTCAGAGAGCTGAGAGTGCCCTCCCATACCACGACGTTGTCGCGTATCAGGCGTGCAAGAGAGTTTCGGCGGGCAATACCATCCTGTACAATACACCCGGCAATGGTTCCCACCTTGGAAACATGGAAGGTCTCGCGAACCTCAATACGCCCGAGATATTTTTCCTTCAGGGTCGGGGCAAGCAACCCTTCCATGGCGCTCCTAACATCGGCAACAGCATCGTAAATGATGCTGTAGAGGCGGATATCCACCCCTTCTTTTTCCGCCATTGCCGCTGCCTTGGGCTCGGGACGCACGCTGAAGCCGATAATAATAGCATCTGAAGCGGCAGCCAGAGAGACATCACTCTCCTTGATTCCACCTACTGCAGTATGCACTACCGTCAGGCGGCAGGTGTCGGTTGTAAGCTTAACCAGGGCCTCCTTCAGTGCTTCAACTGAGCCCTGTACATCAGCCTTGATGATAACCTTGAGTTCTTCAACGTTGCCCTCCTGAATCCTTGCATAGAGCTGATCCAGAGAGAGGCGACTGCTTTTCGCAAGTTCGGCTTCCCTGCTTTTATGCTGACGGTGTTGTGCGACCTCTTTGGAGAGTTTCTCGCTCTCCACAGCATTCATGGTATCACCAGCTTCAGGAACCCCCTGCAACCCTGTCACTTCGACAGGAATAGAAGGACCGGCCTCTTTCACCTGTTCGCCGCGATCGTTGATCATGGTGCGTACACGCCCTTGATGCAGACCTGCGACAATCGGATCACCAATTTTAAGGGTACCATCCTGAACCAGCACCGTAGCTACTGCACCCCTCCCTTTGTCGAGACGTGCTTCAACAATAGTACCGCGACAGCGTTTAGCAGGATCGGCTTTGAGGTCCAACACTTCAGCCTGGAGCAACACCATTTCAAGCAATCCCTCCAGATTGGTGCGCTGCTTTGCGGAAACTTCAACAAAAATGGTATCACCACCCCAGTCTTCAGGAACCAGTTCAAATTCTGTAAGCTCCTGCTTCACCCTCTCAGGGTTCGCACCGGGTTTATCCATCTTGTTTACCGCGACAATGATGGGCACGCCCGCAGCCTTGGAATGACTTATAGCCTCGCGTGTCTGAGGCATAACTCCGTCATCGGCGGCTACTACCAGAATGACAATGTCGGTTACTTGAGCACCACGTGAACGCATCGCGGTAAAGGCCTCATGCCCCGGGGTATCGAGGAATGATATGGTCTTATCGTTAACCTGAACATCGTAGGCACCAATGTGCTGCGTAATTCCACCCGCTTCCGCGTCAGCAATGTGTGCGCTGCGAATAGCATCCAACAAGCTGGTTTTACCATGGTCAACGTGTCCCATTATGGTAACCACAGGGGGACGCTCAATAGCATTGGTAGAGGCACTGTTATCCTCTACAGAGATATCATCGTCATTGCCCAGGACACTTTCTTCATCAAAGGCAACGTTTTCCACTTCGTAGTTGAAATCAGCCGCGAGGATAGCCGCCGATTCGAAATCGAGGGGATGGTTAATTGTAACCATGCTGCCCTGACGCATAAGTTCTTTGATGAGATCGTTAGCTTTAACCCCCATCCGCTTTGCCAGTTCACCCACTGTGATCACATCGCTGATGCGAATCTTGCGCTTGATCGCCTTAGGTACAGTAATTTCGGTCTGGCGTGCAGATTGCTGGTTTTTCTTGCCCTTACGATTGCGTCCCATCCGGTCTGGCTTGTAAACCTCTACACGTTCACGCTTCTTGCCTCCGAAACCGTCAGCATGCTCATTAGCCCCTTTAGACTTTTTCTTCCTGCGACGCTGATCACGACCCTTGTCACTATCTGGATCCACCGGAACATCTACAAAAGCCGGGGTTTTAGAACCAGGGGCCTTGGACGTTGGAGACTTGGGGCCGGGAGCTTTAGAACCACCGGCAGGTGCAGATTCCGGGCGCGCTCCAGCAGTGGGGCGTCCACCTCCCTGGGTCTTGCGTTTGTCCCCCGGACCAGACTTGCGGCCGCCGCGCTGATCCTGACGCATTGCAGATTTCGGCAATTCAACATGGCCGAGAATCTTCGCTCCGGTTTTAGTCGAGGTTTTCTGCGGAGCCTGATCCGCTTTATCATCAGTAACTATGGAAGCAACATGCCTGGTAGGTGCAGTGCGTTTAACAGGGGCAGCGGCTTCAGGTGCGGATGGCTTCACATCATCCTGGTCTTCAGACTCAACTTCTTGCTGTGCTGACCCTTTGCCTGCATCTGCATCTTCTGCCGCAGGAGCCGAACCCGTATCAGGTTTTTTCTCTTCGGCATCAGCTGCAGCACTGGTCTGAACATGTTCATCTGCAGATATCCGATCTTCAGGTTTTGTTCTACTGCTGATCTGATCTGCATCAGCTACTGAAGAGCTCGGACGGGAATCGACAACATCATCCACCTTCTCGTCCTGAGACGATTCTGCAGCAGGCTCTGCCTCTTCAACCTTCTCTTTAGGAGGTTGAGGCTTCCGGCGCCTGCGAATCAGGCCGGAACTGATACGCTCTTCAGCAATAGATTCCTGCTGCTCAGCGCCAGAACCAGTGGCATTCCCCTCAAACTCCCTGACCGTCTCTTCGTCAACAACACTCATATGGCTTTTTGCTTCAACACCTTTATCGCGCAGTCGCTTGAGCAGATCTTTATTGCCCAGACCCAGACGCTGCGCCAATTCGTAAATTCTTATTTTCGCCATCAAACTTCCCCCATTACATCTACATATCGTTGCAACTCGCATTTTAGCGCCCGTGCAAGCGAACTTTTCTTCAGCAGAACAGCGCTGCGCTCTCCACTTCCCAGGGCCTGAGTCAATATTTGTTTGTCAATACCGCGCATTAAAGTGATTTTATGCGCCTGCACCTGATGCTGAAGCTTATCCGCTGCCGCGGAAGCCATATCGTCAGCTACTAGCACCCACGCAACTTCGCGCGGTCGTCGCAGTGCATGCAATATCGCCTGCTGCCCGCTCACAGCTACGCCGGACTTGCGCGCCATCCCTAACAGGGAAACAACCTTCTCCAGCACCTGCGTGCGCAATTGCTGTACAATAACATGGATAGATGCAGGTTTACAGGGGCGTTTAAATGCCCGTGCAAAAGCATTCGTATCTAGCGCTTTAGTGTAACAGGCTGGAGCACAACACGTATATGCCCCGCGCCCCGGCAGCTTCTGACGATAATCCAACAGCAAATCTGCATCGGGTGAACACACAAAACGGAGCAAGCTGTCCGCTGGGAGTTTAGTCCTACACACAATACAACTACGCTGCGGTCCAGAAGAGTGCTTTGTCAAATATTCTCCTTTAGTTCGCTTTTTCAGACTCAGGATCTCCCTCCGGTGCCACTGTGGTTTCATCGATATCTTCATCGGCAGAAGAAAGTGCAGGCTCAGGCCTTCCATCTTCAACAAAGTGCCCTACATCTTCAGGAGGTACGCTCTCAGTAACATCTGCACTCGGGGCCTCCTCAACATCCTGTTCGGGCGCTTCATCAGCCAATTCGGCAGCGCGGCTTTCACTCTTAATATCGATCTTCCAACCAAGAAGTCTGGCCGCAAGACGTACATTCTGTCCCCTTTTCCCAATGGCAAGAGAAAGCTGGTCATCCGGCACAATCACCTCCATCGCCTCCTCATCGTTATCCACGTATACGCGAGAAACATCCGCAGGAGCAAGAGCCGAACAAGCAAAGCGTGCCATATCGGGCGACCATGGAACAATGTCGATCTTTTCGCTGCGCAATTCGGATACCACGTTCTGTACCCTGGAACCACGCATCCCGACACAGGCACCAACAGGATCCACATCGGGGTCGTGAGACACTACTGCAATTTTGGCCCGGCTGCCGGGCTCACGAGAGCATGAGACAATCTCAACTATGCCTTCAGATATTTCCGGCACCTCGGTCTTGAACAGCTCAACCACCAATTGCGGATGGGCACGGGAAAGTATGATCTGCGGACCCTTAGGCGACATTCTCACATCAGAGATGTAGCCACGCACACGATCGGACTGACGATAGCTCTCACGCGGGATCTGTTCGCGCCGCGGCAAAACGGCCTCAGCACGTCCCAGATCAACAATGAGATCGCCACGCTCATAGCGGCGTACAATGCCGTTGACAAGCTCACCGACGCGATCCTTGAATTCGTTGTAGATACCTTCGCGTTCCGCCTCGCGCACTTTCTGTACAATAACCTGCTTCGCGGTCTGAGCTGCAATACGGCTGAAACCACCCTCATCCAATTTCATTCCCAGGGAATCACCACATTCTACATCCGGATCAATCTCCCTGGCTTCTTCAATATCTATCTCTTTGTAGGAGTCTTGAACCTCATCCACCACAACCACAAATTCAAACAGTTCAACCTCACCGACTTCGGTGTTGTAATGTGCTTCAATATCACGGGTATTGCGAAACTTTTTATTTGCCGCAGAGAGCACTGCGGATTCCAGAGCTTCAACAAGTATTTCCCGATCAACTCCCTTGTCCTTAACAACCTGATCAATCACGTGGTTGAGATTTACAACCATTTTATTCTCCTATACCTGGCGTAGGCTGCGCTAAATCATGTAAAGATACACGCAACACAACTTCAAACTTAAGGTGAAAAGCTCTTGCTCCATCGTCAACGCTTTTCATATGCGTTGATCCGAAAAGAAGGAACATGCCGTATTCTAATTGTATGGATAAAGTCCGCGCTAAAACTGCGGTTCAATATTTGCTTTATCTATATCCCGTAATGGCAGAAGCGCCCTGCCCCCGGCGTTGTCATTCTGCTCCACAACCACATGTTCACCATCTAAACCATGCAGAACCCCAACGAATGTTTTACGTGTATATCCACGTTCATCCGGATCAAGCAGAGAGCGTGTCTTTACCTTAACCGTCTCTCCGGCAAAGCGGACAAAATCATCCTTTTTCTTCAAGGGACGGTCCAGACCTGGAGATGAAACTTCCAGACGGTACGCCGTGGGCACAACATCTTCGACATCCAGCAAGGTACTGAGCTCGCGGCTGAAATTGGCGCAATCGTCGAGGGTAACTCCACCATCCTTGTCAATATACAGACACAACAGCCACTGGTGACCCTGCTGGCGATATTCAACATCCACCAGTTCCAGTCCGAAATCTGCTACAATGGGAGTTGCCAGCTCTTCTACCTGTTTTTCTACACCTTCTGTAGACATATCCAACCCTGTGTTCTTATCAATCTGGTCCCCACGGGCTGATCTGATGAACAGACCTGCCTGATGTCCCAGAACTTGCAACTTAAATTATCTGAATTTGTTGCGAATTCGTAGAAATAAAAAAAGTGAGCTTTGGGCTCACTTCGAATTGCGCAAACAAAAGAGAAGACGTTAAACGCGTAGACACTAACACAGGCGCACCACACGCACAAGATAATTATCATGCACGCATGGGCACTTTTCAGTTACGTGTAAGGAGGGCGACCACTTCGCAATGATGGGTAAGAGGGAACATATCCACCCCGCGGATATAACGCAACCAAAACCCCGATTGAGTAAATAGTTTGATATCGCGCAACATGGTGTGCTGATCACAGGAAACATATACCACGCGCTTTGCTTTGGTTGCCCCCAGCAGGGTCGCGACCTGCTTGGCCCCGGCACGTGGAGGATCAAGCACTACCACATCCGGATCAGGCAAATCACAATCATAGCGGGTCAAAAAGCGGGCAACATCGGCAGCATAAAAACGCGTATTCTGCAGGCTGTGTGCCCGCGCGTTATGTGTCGCTCTTTCAATCGCGCCTGCATTGGCTTCAACCCCCACGACCATTCCTGCGCGCAGTGCGAGCGGGAGAGCAAAATTCCCTACGCCACAGTACAGATCGTACACGTTCGTATGCCCATCCACCCTTGCGAGTTCGAGCACCTGTGCAACCAGAGCGCTGTTCTGGGCTAGATTTACCTGACAAAAGTCACGGGTTGAATATTTGAGTTGCAGTTGCGGATCGCCGGGGCTGAACACCAACTCCGCTCTACCCTGCACACATACGGGCTCTGACGCGGGTGTTACAGAGCCTGAACTGGATCGCACCGGTACCACCAGTATCGAAGCATTCCAGGTAGAGGAACGCTGTTTCATCCAGGCAGCAAAGGGATTCAGATCTTTGGCGCGGCAGTGAAACAGCAAACGCACATTATCAGCACCGTCTACGCCCATATCTATCTGGCTGATACTGGAGGCATAGCGAGTGCCTTGCAACAACTCGCGCAAGGGGGTCAGCAGTGCACTCAGATGGGGATGCAGCACCGGGCAGGTCTCTACATCCACCACTTCATGGGTGCCGGGACGAAAAAATCCAAGCAGAAACCTGCTGCCAACTTCGGCACACTTTAACTGCGCCCGGCATCGATAACCGGCATGTGCAGGAGCAGGTAGAAAGTTGTCCAGCACCTGGGCAGCGTCCTCTCCCAGGTTGTGAACCAGGCTCTGGCGCAGGAGATTCTGTTTCCACTTGCATTGATCGGCATAACTCAGCATGTGCCAGTCGCATCCGCCACAGGTGCCAAAATAAGGGCACAGAGGCTCAACCCTTTCCTCCGAAGGGTTAAGCACTTCAAGCAGATCCGCCTTTATGTAGCGCTTGTATTCGCGCCTGATACGATAGCGCACCTGGTCACCGGGGACGGTATAGGGAACAAACACCGCACGCCCATCAGGAGCGCGCCCCAGTCCGCTCCCTCCATGTATCAAGGTTGAGATCTGCGTAATCGCACAGTTGGCGCGAGTGTCGGAGTGGGAGTTATGTGGCATAAAAGGAGCCTCTGGGGCAAAACGGCAACATCGACATCATTGCATCCCATCGCTGCGAAGAGCACCTGCTAATCACGAGACCTGGAGGCGCCTCTTCTTTTTCGCCTCCGTGAAGCGCTCGGGGAAGTCTGCACGCTGCAGATAGGGCAAAATCAGGCGATTAAATCCATCCAGCAAATCATGCTTTGCCGCGTCGAGGTTATCAGACGACACCCCCATTCTTTCCAATTTTTTAAACAGATGCCAGTGCGCATGCTCTTCGTGGGGCAGCGCACATTTAACCTCGATAAGCACGCGGTAGTAATCGCCGTAATAACGCTTTGTAGTATCAGAAAAATCGATCTGTAAACCATTGGGGAGTGCTTGGGTCTCGGGCAATTCAAACATCACTATCTCTTCCATTGCTTTCGGGTTCATGCAAAACGGTATCCAGTTGAGCATTGAGCCAGTCAATGCGACTCCACAAACCGCGCAAAATACGTACGTCGCGTTCGGTCAGGCCATTCTTGCCAAAGATGCGCCGGAAACTGCGTAAGATGTGATCCGGATTACTCTCATCAAGGTACCCGGCGCGGGTCAGGGTGGTGCGCATGTGGGTGAACATCGCCTCTATGGTTTCATTGTTGGCAAATTTGCGCGCCCCAGTAGTTTTCCCCTCGCTGCGAGCGCGTGCCCCGGCAAGTTCGTACACACACAGACACACCGCCTGCGCCAGATTCATAGAGGGGAGTTCGTCACTGGTGGGGATAGTTATAAAGCGCTGGCACAGATCGAGCTCTTCAGTAAGGAGGCCGCGATCCTCGCGCCCGAACACCAATGCGGCCGGGGCACTGGTATCGAGTTCAGTTAACACCTCCCCCACCTGAGAAGGATCGACAAAGTCCTCGCGGTAGCGCCCGAAGCGGCGCGTGGTGGCAAAGGCATAGCTGGTATCTGCCAATGCCTGCCCCAGGTCGGGATATACCCGCGCCTGCTCGAGGATCGAGCCCGCCTTTACCGCCATGAGTCGCGATTCCTCACTCAAATGATCGGTCTGAGGATTAACCAGGCGCAGATCGTGGAATCCGAAATTCGCCATGGCGCGACATACCGCCCCGATATTTAACGGCCCCTGGGGTTCTACCAGAACCACAGCAGTGGAACTTAGCCAGTCTGCGCGCCCATATGTATGATTTACTTCAGGCATAATCTCCTACTATCCCCTGAACCAGGGTGGCGCCCACAAGTGCTGCGGTTTCAGTGCGCAGAATCCGCGCCCCCAGGGTGACAGGCAGAATACCGTGACTGCGTGCGCTCTCAATTTCATCCGCGCTAAAGCCCCCTTCCGGCCCCACCACAAGCGCTACATTCTGTGTGCGTGCCTGCTTGAGGGCTTCGCGCATCGACCAGCTCCCCCCTTTTTCAGCCAGGATAAGCTTAACCTCCACATCTCCGAGCTCAGCAAGCACCTCATCCCACTCCAACACTGTCCCCAGTTCGGGGATAACAGCGCGCCGGCACTGATGCGCAGCCTTACGCACCACCTCAGGCCAGCGGTGGGATTTTTTCTGCATCGCGTCGCGCTCCTGCACCGAAATGGAATGGGTACTGGTAAAGGGAACAACGCGCCGCACCCCAATTTCAGTGAGTTTCTGCAATATCCACTCAAAACGCTCCTTTTGCGGCAGCGCCTGATATACGCGTATCTCCACCTCCCCTTCGGGATTGGCGATAGCCTCAAAAGGCACTATCAGCGCATTTTGAGGGTTTAGATCCTTCAAGCGGGCGCGAAAAAAGGTGCCACTGCCATCCTGCAGGGTAAATATTTCGCCGCAGCGGATACGCCATAGCAGCAGAGCCTCAATGGCGGCAGGTTCTTCAATCCAGCATTGCTCCTCGGGTTGCAGCCTCTGTTTAGTGCTGACAAGAGAAGCAATACCACCATTGTTATAACACCTATGTCCGCATGAAGGGGGCATAACCGTCCTTACGCCACTGGGCGAAACGTTTGCGTGCCTGCGCCACCTCATCCTGGGCATAGGTGGGGGCAAACTCCACCACATGTTCAAATCGGTGCGCAAATCCCATACTGCAACCTGTTGCCGCTACCAGCACCTGGGCGGCATTGCTGTTTTTTTCCCGCGTGGTTATCACCACCGGTTCAGCATAACTGTCCACTGCACCGTTATCCCACACATGGGGAACAAAGGAGCCCTTCTCCCACACCCACATATAGCGATCCAGAGCTATTGCCTGTTCAGCATTTTCCACTAGAACCAGGACTCGCCGGCGCTGAGAAAAAAACTCCTGCGCCAGACGGCAAAGCCACGGCGCGAGCACAGGTTCTTCGAGCTTTATGAATTCAACCCTGGTTGTGTGCATAGTGATGACTTATAGCGTTTTCGGATCGTAAGCGCTGCATTCAGGCCAGCGCCTCCCGCACGAATGCGGCTCCGGCCTCAAGGGCTTTATGATTCATAGGGAGAAAACGGTGGTTGCGCTCCGGCAACACCTCTTTGAGCGCCTCTTTCAGGGCATTTTGTGCCACGACCTTACTGTACTCCACATATCCACCCAGCATCACCATATTAACCAGGCGGGGATCCCCTATCTCCAGTGCCATTTCATTCGCCGGAATGCGCACCAGGGTAATATCGGAGCGCGAGGACCCGTCGTCATCAATCAGGGAGCTGTTGACCAGCGCCATTCCACCTTTGCGCACCCGGGGGTAGAACTGCTCCATGGCTGCGGGGTTCATAAGCAGCGCAGCTTCGGGCTCACCCACAACCGGGGAACCCACTGCACCATCGGCCATTACAACGGTGCAGTTTGCCGCACCGCCACGTTTTTCAACCCCATAAGCGGGGAAGTAAGAGGCGTTTTTGCCTTCCAGAATGGTCGCATACGCTAGCAGATTGCCGATAAGCAGCACACCCTGACCGCCAAAACCGGCCATAAACACATCGTGATTCATGCTCTTCACCTTATGCCGAAACGTCTTTGAAGACGCCCAGTGGGAAATAGGGGATCATCTCTTCAGCCACACGTGTATTGGCCTCCAGCGGGTTCATACCCCAGTTGGTAGGACATGTGGACAGAACCTCGACAAACGCGAACTTATTATCCTCCACCTGGGTCTGAAATGCCTTTTTAATTGCCTTTCCCGCCTGGATTACGTGTTGCGGTGTATCCACTGCCACGCGCGCCGCATACGCGGTACCTTGAAGCCCGGCAAGGATTTCCGTCATTTTAATGGGGTAACCGTCCTTGGCTTCGTTACGCCCGTAGGGGCTGGTGCTGGTCTTCTGGGTCGGCAGAGTTGTAGGCGCCATCTGTCCACCGGTCATCCCATAGGTAGTATTGTTAACAAAGATAACCGTTATCGGCTCCCCGCGATTAGCGGTGTGAAGAATTTCACTGGTACCAATGGCAGCCAGGTCACCATCACCCTGATAAGTAAACACCGGGCGTTGCGGATGTACGCGCTTCGCTCCGGTAGCGACTGCGGGGGCACGTCCGTGAGGAGCTTCAATTACGTCGATGCCGAAATAGCCGTACAGAAATACACTGCACCCTACTGAGGCGACCCCGATGGTCTGCCCCTGAATATCGAAATCGTCCATGGCCTGTGCCACCAGACGGTGGATCACACCGTGCTGACACCCGGGGCAGAAATGGGTTTGTACCGGATTGAGCGCCTCGGGACGGGCAAATGTTTGTTTCATATCTTCAGTCTTCATCATTGCACCTCACAGTGCAGACGGATCTGCGCAAAAAGCTCTTCTGGGGTAGGTAGCGAACCTGCTCCGGGGGCGCGCCCATAGAACTCAACCTCGGCATGTGGTACCGCCAGGCGCACATCATCCACCATCTGTCCGGTGTTGAGCTCAACACACAACACCTTCTGCCCTTTGGCCGTGTAATCCCGATAGGCCTGTTTAGGGAACGGGAACAGGGTAATGGGGCGTAGCAGCCCGACCTTGTAACCCTCCTGGCGCGCGATCCGTACCGCCGTGTGTGCGATTCGCGCGGTACTGCCGTAGGCAGTTACCACCAGCTCTGCATCTTCAAGCTCATAGCCTTCGTAGCGCACCTCATGTTCCTGCATCTGTGCATACTTGCGATGGAGCTTAAGATTATGCTGTTCCAGTTCGCCGACGCCCAGATATAGCGACTTAACAACCTTGTTGACCTCACGCTCGCCGGGACCGGTTAGGGCCCAGTCCTTTGGAGCCAGATCGGCAGGAGCATTGTAGGGATGGGGGTCAAGCGCCTCCTTCATCTGACCGATAACCGCATCCGCAAGAATCATGGCCGGAACCCGATAGCGATCGGAAAGATCAAACGCATGCATGGTCAGGTCGTACATCTCCTGGACCGAACCCGGCGCCAGGACGATGATATGGTAGCCCCCGTGACCGCCGGCTTTTACCGCCTGAAAATAATCCGCCTGCGAGGCGTCAATCCCCCCCAGACCAGGGCCGGAGCGGCTGATATTGACAATCAGGCCCGGGCATTCACTCCCCGCCATGTAGGAGATCCCCTCCTGCTTAAGGGAAATGCCGGGACTCGAAGATGAGGTCATAGCACGGGCACCGCACGCACTTGCTCCCAACACCATATTTATCGAGGCAATCTCACTCTCGGCCTGAATAAACTCACCCCCCAGAGCGGACATCTCGCGCGAGATATACTCGGGGATATCGCTCTGCGGCGTTATGGGATACCCGAAGTAATAGCGACATCCGGCCTCAAGAGCCCCCATCGCTACCGCTTCGTTTCCCTTTACAAATAGTCGTCTGGTCACACCTTCCTCCATCTGTAGCTGGCACCCACGCCAGCTTTAGCGCTTATCGTCAACGGCTCAAGCCTTTTTCTCACGGTACACTTCAATCGCCACATCCGGGCATACCTGGGCACAAAAGGTACACCCGGTACAGCGCAGCATGGCTTCGGCACTTATCACTGCAGGAAGAAATCCGTGTTTGTTCAGCTCTTTACTCATCTCAATCAGATGATGCGGACAGGCTATAGTACACAGCCCACACCCTTTGCACAGCTGTTCGTCAATTACTATTCTGTTAGCCACGTGCGGCTCCTTATTGAAAGATAAAGTCGTGGAATTTCTTAAATAGGGTTACAGCTACAACGGACGCCAAAAGCAGCGGACTGAACCATATCAAGGTAAAGCTCACTTCCCACTGCAACGCGCTGCAGAGAGCTTTAATGACTCGCATACAGCTACTCCGCGCCGGCGCAGCAATCTAGCAGATTGGCAAAACGGGAGTCAAATATTAATCCGGCTCGAGCGTGAGAGTTGCACCTGAACTGCTTATCTTTTACGTATACGCGGATCAGCAAGAGCATAGCCCACATCCGCAAGCATATTTCCCACCAGGGTCATCACCGCTCCAATCACCAGGATCCCCATAATCAGGGGGTAATCGCGCATCATCACCCCGTCGTAAAAGAGCTTCCCCATTCCGGGGATGGCGAAAATGCTTTCGAAGATCACACTTCCCCCGATCAGCCCCGGCACTGCGAGTCCAAGTATGGTGATGAGCGGCAATAGCGCATTGCGCAGTGCGTGCTTGCCGATCACCACCCGTTCCGGTAGCCCTTTGGCGCGCGCGGTAAGAATGTAGTCCTGTCGGATAACATCGAGCATATTGGAACGCATGTAGCGTGAAAACCCCGCGAGTCCACCGATGGCAGAGATAAACACCGGCAGAATAAGATGGTGTCCGATATCAAGGATCTGCTCAAAGGGGGAGAGATATTCATGCCCGAATGACTTGATACCTGAAACCGGCACCAGCCCCAGATATACCCCGAGCCAGTCCATCATCAACAGTGCGAGCCAGAACGAAGGGGCGGCAAATCCGACAAACACCAGCAACGTAGTGGTGCGGTCAAACCAGCTATCGCGTTTCACTGCAGAGATCACACCTAAGGGGACCGCCGTAAGGATGATCAACCCCATGGAGAGCACATTAATCATCAGGGTGATGGGCAGGCGCTCCATGATCTTATCCCACACCGGGCGCCGATCCTGGGAGAAGGAGCGCCCGAAATCGAGCTGCACCAGGCGCTTAAGCCACGAGCCATACTGCACCAGAAGGGGTTCGTCCAGGCCGTATTCAGTCCTCAGACGCTCTTCAAGTTCTGCACCCGCCTCGGGGTTCATCTCGGTCTGCAGATCCGTGGGGTCACCGGGTGCAAGGTGGATCACCACAAATGAAATAAGGGTTATCCCCAGCAACAGCGGCACCATCTGCAGCAGCTTTTTGGCTATATATACAAGCATCTACGATCCATTACCTATGGTTAGCGTTTATACTTTTGCTGTCCTTCGGGCACATACCATTCATTGAAGTTATGCATAATCCCTGCGGGTGCTTCTTCAATGCCGTGGAAGCGCCGCGCCACAACCGGGAGTGAATCAGGCACATACAAAAATGTATAGGGTTGCTCCCGCGCCAGAATGTCCTGCAAACGGGGATATATGGGCCGGCGTGTGCTCCCCA
>JAWOFA010000013.1:0-35843 GCA_046482505.1 Desulfuromonadaceae bacterium
GTTTCAATCTGTGTAGGTAATTTGTGAAACCTTTAGTGCTCGGAAACTTCCTTGCTCTTGAGTCCCTTGCCGATGCCGATTAGGAGCATGATGGAAGGAACCAGCTGGGTAGCGACGATGAGGCCGCAGAGACCCAGGAAAGCCCAGGTAAGAATCCCGGAGTGAGAAGCTGCAGAAGAAGCTGCGTACACCGGAGAAGCTGCGAGCAGGGTAGCGATGGTAGTGGTGATAGACTTTTTCATGATGTCCTCCTGTTTTATGCTGCCTAGCCGTTTAAGGCTTTTTGAAATTGTGTTGCGTTCTTGCCCTTCTGATATTGCTATTTGTGTGCCAGGGAAGAAAAACTGGACGCAAAAAAGTAAATAAATACATTGTGGAACCCCAAGTGGCTGGAATTAGACACGAAAAAATGAAAAGAAAAACTGCAGAAAAATCATACCTGATCAGAAAACACCTCTGCAGAGGGGGGCAACACAGAGTGATTGTATATCTTAAATATACGCGCAGACATGCAGATCAAAGGGAAATACAGCCAGATTCAATAGCATAAATATTCGGAATTACAGGACTTGTAGCGCGTATGCTGGTATTTATGTTTGCGCTATGTGGAGGGTGTATATTCGGAATTGGGATGTATACAAAAGATATTCATGCAGAAAACGGTGCTATTAAGACGTTTGCCGATCAGAGTTTAGAATTGCCCTGTTGGGTAAAATACGAAAAGGTATAATATTGGCTTAGATCATTGGTTATGGCGCCGCAAAAACTCACTAACTGCTGTGTTATTGAGATTGTCTCTCCGCTTAGACGTACAACTGGGGCTAAGGGGACGGACATCCTGATCTCGATTTTATCCAGCATGGATTTTTGTTCAGTCTGTATCTGCTACAACAATACAGCGCGGAAAAAGGGTCTGCACAATTTTATGAAGAAAGTTTTCCGAGTGCATTTTCCATACTGCTCGAAGATATTTTGTGTTCTGTTTATACCTTGCTTACCCTGGTGCGGTTTGCCGGATTTATGGGGTTGGTGGTCATAAAACGGTTGATGGATACAGAAACGCCTTATCTCACTACGGACTATAATTTGACTAAACGGCCGCTACTTGATGTAGCTGTGAGATTTAATGCGAAAGTTGAGATGTTAAGTCGTTGCCCAAGTGTGCAACTCATGCGCTATGCAGGTAAAAGTCTATGGTTTGATCAATAACGGGGGGCGGTTTTTTTGATTTTCAATTATCTGGGGGGAAATTTAACTATGGAAAAGAACCAACACGCCAAAAGCAGCAATTCGTTGAGTCTTTGGGGCGCGGTTTCCATGGGAACCGGCGTCATGATCGGCGCGGGCATTTTTGCACTCACCGGACAAATCGCCGAAATGGCGGGGACATGGTTCCCTCTGGCCTTTCTGGTTTCGGCAATCATCGCGGGTTTCAGTGCGTACAGCTACGTGAAGATGGCGCAGAAATACCCCTCCGCTGGCGGAATCGCCATGTTTCTGAAGAAAGCTTACGGGCGCAGCACCATGACCGGAGCGTGTGCGCTGCTAATGTATTTTTCCATGGTGATAAATGAAAGCCTCGTTGCCCGAACATTCGGGACATATGTCATGCAGATCTTTGACGCGACGGCTGCTGACTGGCTTATACCGGCGCTTGGTGTAGGCCTGCTGCTGTTCGCTTTTGTGATAAACATTTTAAGTAACCAATTTATCCAGACCTTTTCCTTTGTAATGGCCTTCATCAAGATCGCAGGATTGGCTGTCTTGGCCATCGGTGGTCTGTGGGCTACGGGGTGGTCATTCGAGGCTGTTTCAATCCAGCCGGAAAAAACCGGTTTGGTTGGATTTCTTGGTGCAGTGGCACTGGGAATCCTGGGATATAAAGGTTTTACAACCATAACGAACAGCGGCGGTGAATTGAAGAATGCGAATCGGAATGTAGGCCGAGCCATTATACTATCTATTTCCATTTGCGTTGTGCTGTATGTCTTGGTCTCCATTGCCGTCGGGGCGAATCTGTCCATTGCGGAAATCGTACAGGCAAAAGACTATTCACTGGCCGAGGCTTCCCGTCCGGTTTTTGGCCAGTACGGAGCCTGGTTTACAGTTGCTTTTGCGATTATTGCCACTGTCTCTGGTGTAATTGCCAGCGTGTTTGCTGTCTCGCGGATGCTGGCAATGCTTACATCCATGCAGCTAGTGCCACACCGACATTTTAATCTCCCCGGCAATTTACAGCGCCACACACTTATCTACACCATTGTAATTGCAATTCTGCTTACAATATTTTTCGACCTCAGTCGTATCGCATCCATCGGGGCGATTTTTTATATCGTTATGGACATCTTTATCCACTGGGGCGTATTTAAGTATTTACGCGAAGAAGTAGAGGCAAAAGCGTGGGTGCTGATAAGTGCTATCCTACTGGATATCATCGTTCTGGGGGCGTTTATATATGTGAAGACGCAATCCGATCTCCTCATCGTATGGATATCCGTGATCGGACTGGCGCTGGTTTTTGGAGCAGAAAAGTGGTTTCTCAAGCTGCACGAATATGATGAAGACGATCCACATTACAACAATCCTGAAAGCGCTAAGGGTGACGCCTGATCGTGCGCTCGGTGAAGGTTTAGAAAGCACGTAGCTATAAAATAATTTGAGATCGCCCCAGATAATATATTCATGAATACTCCGACGACTCATTCCGCTGTGCGTAATTGAGTCGCGGTATCTTACGTTACGCTGCACTTTGGACGGCTCCCGCCATCCAAAGCAAAGATAACGTGACCGGTATTCTCGGCTTGGGGCCGGGGCTTCGGCGCGGCTCCAACTGATCGGCCTCACGGCTCCTCAGGAAAAACTTAGCGGCAATGTTGTAAGTTGCGTTGAGATCGCAGTTGTATACTGAGGTGGTAAGAAAAGATAAAACAAAAACTTACGCGGGATAAACCATCTCTCTGAGTCAGTGATAATTCAATCTTTCGCTAACAGGCACTGTGTCGCAAATTTGGCCTGAAATCTCTGTATCTTGAAAGCATATCGTTGATCGTTTATTCTGCTTGAGTTAATGGATTTAGGTTGCATGCTCGTTTTCGTATAAGATTTTGATCCGAAGGTGGGGAGTATATGCAAAAGATATTGTTGCGTAACTGGGTTTCGACTGCTCCTGAAGGCAAAGAAAAGATTAGATGGTACGGACCTGGCCTCATGTGGATGCTTTCTGCGGTTGGCACAGGGTCTATTCTGTTTACCCCGCGCGTTGCGTCACTGTATCAGTACCAGTTGCTGTGGCTGATGCTGCTGGTGGTTTTTTTCATGTGGGTGATGATTCGAGAAATGGCGCGTTTTTCCGTCGTAACCGGATACACCATGCTTGAAGGGATGCATACCCTCAAGGGTCCGCGAGACTGGGCCATATGGATTATTTACATCCCGCAGTTGATCGCAGCAGCGGTTGGTATAGCCGGTCTGTGTGCCGTTGTGGGGAGCACTCTGGGAAATTTTCTCCCAGGCTCAAATCTGATTTATGGGTTGCTCGTGTTGTTCGCCTGTACCGGACTGACAGGCACAGGTAAGTATGCATTTCTTGAGAGGATAAGTCGAAATATGGCCATTGTACTGTTGCTGATGGTAGTGGTGTCAGCGGCAGTGATGTTTCCCGGGATCAGTGAGGTTACCAGCGGGTTTCAGATTCAATGGCCGACCGACTCAGACCTGTATGTTATCCTTCCCTGGGTAGGGACAATTCTGGCGGGATCTATGGGTATTGTGTGGTTCGGATATTGGACCGCCACCCGTGGCTATGGCGGCGGCCTGGCTGGACGCGAAGGTGACGAAGAGGTTGTTGACCGGGAAAACAAGAGCAAATATGAATCCCAGGCTCGCCAGACAAGGATCCGCAGAGCCAGCGACTGGCTTCCGATATCGTCGGGTACCGCAGCTCTCGGGACTATTACCGGCCTGATTGTACTGGTTTCATTCATGATCCTGGGCGCCGAATTACTCGCTCCCAAAAATCTGCTCCCGCAGGGGACCGATGTAGCTATAGATCTGGCAGTTATGCTTTCCGAAATCTGGGGCCCCACGGGAAAGTGGTTAATGATCATCATTGTGGTGATCGCGTTGGCGGGCAGTGTTCTCGCAAATCAGGATGGCTGGGGACGCAGCTTTGCAGATATGACCCTGATTTTTCTGCGCTCGCAGCGTTATGCGAATTCACCGGGTCCAATCGTGCGCTTGGTACGAAAGCTTGAATGCAAAATGGACTGCAGGCTTTTGACCCGCATAGCATTCAAGCGTTTCTACATTGCAGTAGTTACCGGTATTATCCCGGCGATCATCCTGATTATCTTCCAGGATCCAGTGAAGGTTATGTCGGCATCCGGAATTATTGCCGCAGCGCATACCCCGTTTATCGTTTTTCTTGCTCTGTACGTTAATCTGACACGTTTGCCTAAACCTCTGCGTCCCAGCGGTTTTTATGTGGCTTCAATGATGTCCGCGGGAATTTTCTATCTGGGGTTTGCGGTATTATACATACTTACCTAGGAGTCTGTCGGGCTTTACGGATCGAAGCGAAAAATAGACTAATCTAGGGTAGATTTTAGATCGTTTGAAGGCGAATAGCCGTAGCTATTTGTCAAAAAGGATCGGAAATATGAACCGGCCAGACGGTTTTGTAGCCGATTCATGGAAAGACCGACAGACTCATAGTTTACATCGAAGCAGCGAGACAATTACAGCAACGGCGTTACGGCGTTTTTTCAGGACCTCGACATACCAGATGTATACCTTCGCCCCTGAAAACCCACCAGGCTTTGTAGGACGAAATTTTTGCTTAGTCATCTTATGATTTTTTGCGAAAGCATCATGATTAACCAGTCTGGAAAGAAGGGATACTTTTGCTCGAAATAACTCCAAATATTCACCTGGCAGACTGGGAGTTTGACGTTCAGTACGTTCGTGCCCAGGGTGCAGGTGGGCAGAATGTTAACAAGGTTGCTTCGGCGGTGCATTTGCGCTTCGATATCCGGCGCTCATCGTTGCCGCCTTCCTGCAAGGAGCGCCTGCTGAAGTTTTCTGACCAGCGAATTACCCGCGAAGGTGTGATAGTGATCAAGGCCCAGCGCTTTCGTACCCAGGAGTGGAACAAAGAAGATGCTTTGCAGCGGCTGAAGGAATTGATTCAAGAGGCCATCAAGCCGGTCAAGCGGCGGCGAGCTACCAAACCCACCAAGGGTTCGCAGCGGCGTCGTGTGGATAAGAAAACCCAGCGGGGTAAAATAAAGAATTTACGCGGAAAAGTTCCTCCTCCCTAAGTCGGATATGTTTCCTCGATATTCGGGCGGTTTGTGAGAAGGCTGCACTCGATGTTTCCCCACCAGGGAACTTACAAGATCATGGCATAAAAGCGGGGCGTTAGTATTGATGAATAATTGTGGTTTTAAATTCGATAACAGCTATACCAAATTGCCTGAAGCGTTCTTCACGCCCATGTCCCCAACCCAAGTCAAATCCCCCGAGGTGGTTATTTGCAACCATGCTCTAGCACATGATATGGGGCTGGACTTTTCCCGCCTTGCCTCTGAAGACCTGGCTGCGTTATTTGCTGGAAATAAGCTTCCCGAAGATGCCGCGCCCATCGCACAGGCCTATGCCGGGCATCAATTCGGGCATTTTACCATGCTGGGCGATGGTCGTGCCCTTGTGTGGGGCGAGCACATTACGCCTGACGGCAAACGCCTTGACATTCAGTTTAAAGGTTCAGGGCGCACCCCTTATTCACGTGGGGGTGATGGGCGTGCCGCGCTTGGGCCCATGCTGCGGGAATATATTATATCCGAAGCTATGCATCATTTAGGTATTCCCACTACCCGGGGGCTGGCTGTGGCTAAAACCGGGGAGTCCGTCTTTCGGGAGACCCCATTGCCCGGCGCTATTCTAACCCGGGTGGCCAGCTCGCATATCCGCGTGGGTACCTTTGAATTCGCCGCCGCTAAAGGTGATCCGCAACTTCTCCAAGCGTTACTGAATTATACGATAAAGCGCCATTACACGGATTTGCTTGCAAGTGATAATAAACCCATTGCTTTGCTAAAAGCGGTAATGGCCAATCAGGCCGATCTGATTGTGCATTGGATGCGGACAGGGTTTATCCATGGGGTGATGAATACCGACAATATGACCCTTTCAGGTGAAACCATTGACTACGGGCCTTGCGCCTTTATGGATGAGTATGATGCCAATACGGTATACAGCTCCATTGACCATATGGGTCGTTATGCCTATGCAAGCCAGGCAAAAATAGCGCAGTGGAATATTGCCCGGCTGGCTGAGGTGCTTTTGCCTCTGATCCATGCAGACATGAATAAAGCGGTAAAAATGGCTGAAGAGGTCATTAACTCTTTTACTGATATTTATCAGGACAAGTGGGTATCCATGATGCGAGGTAAGTTGGGGCTGTCTGGCGCCCAGAGGAGCGATGAACTCCTTATATCGGATCTGCTGGAGTGGATGCAAAACAATCGCGTAGATTTCACCAACACCTTTCGTGACCTGAGCCAGGCAGATAAACCTGTTGGCAGAATATATGTGCAAAAGAGCTTCAGTGAATGGCATGCGCGCTGGAAGGGCAGGCTGCAACAAAACCCGGAATCACTGGAAGCCTCTATTGGCCTAATGAGAAGCCACAATCCGGCAGTTATTCCGCGCAATCATAAAGTGGAAGAAGTTTTGGAGACTGCGAATAAGGGTAATCTAAAGCCTTTTCATGCCTTGCTGAATGTGCTCAAAGATCCCTATGAACATAGCGATATTCCCAAATCATATCAATCACCACCCTTACCCCACGAACGGGTATATCAAACTTTCTGCGGGACGTAGTTAATCTGGAGTTCCGGGCACATCCATGCTAGGTGCAGTCAAGGAGAAGAGGGAGAGTTCGCCCATTCAATCCTGCCCCCCCCTGAGAGATATTTGGATTTTTTATTTAATGTGACTCTAGCCGCCCTTTATGTAGGTAAATCTGAAGACGATATAGTCAGATTTCGATTTGTTCCGCTAATGTTATGGTGGTTTTGCTTCTGCTCGGGTGGGTAAGAGTAGTAAGATGCGCGCTAAAAATATAAACATTTCTATAGAGCCTTTATTGTGGGGCGGGTGGTGTAACGGATGACATCGTTATGGAAAATTATGCTTTCAAAAATGCTGATCGCAGTTTTGTTGCTTTCGCCTTTATCTGTTGTGGCTGAAAGTGACGAACCAAAGACGTCTACCCCCTCCATCGGGCTGGCGTTGGGATCTGGAGGTGCGGGAGGGCTGGCACATATCGCCATGTTGCAGGTTTTTGATGATCTTAAATTGAAGCCTGACCAGATTGTCGGGACCAGCATCGGTGCCGTGATTGGTGTGCTTTACGCAGCGGGTCTAAGCGCTGAACAAATTGAAGAAATTTTTGATGAGTTTGGCGGATCCAGACTGGATGCTCTTTCCCACCTGGCGCTCTCGGATACCGAACTGAATCTTAGTGACTTATTTGATGTCGATATCGATAACGGAGGGTTGATTGATTCTACAGCCTTTCTAGATTTTCTTGCCGCTAAGATAGAGGCGCGCACTTTCAAGGATCTCATGATTCCGATGAAAGTAGTTGCGACCGATTACTGGACCGGAGAAACAATTGTTCTGAGCAAAGGTGACCTGTTTGCTGCCGTTAAGGCCAGCATAGCCGTGCCGGGACTATTCTCACCGGTTCCGCATGGTGAAAGGCTTCTTGTCGATGGTGGGACATCCAATCCGCTGCCTTTTCATCTGCTCAGGGGCAGCCACGATCTGGTCGTGGCGATAGATGTGACCGGCTCGCGGGCGCCCGGCGATGAGACGAAGGTAGGATTCACAGAGGTGTTTTTCAAAACCTTTGAGATCATGCAGCAATCTATTATTTCAGCGCAAATGAGTCACCAAAAACCCGATGTTTACATCAAACCCGATACCAGCAACATTCGCCTGCTTCACTTTAACCGTCTAAAACAGATCCATAAACAGGCAGAGCCCGCTGCGGATGAGTTAAAACAAAAGCTTTTGGAGCTTCTGGATAAAAAACAACAGCACGGGTCTTAGGAAGACTTCCTATATTATATTAAATACTTGTCCGTATCGTATTGCTGGATATCTCTATCTTGCTGCTCAACAAGGAGGCGTGGGCTAACCGCTTAATGGATAAACATATCTAATTGCTCACTCGTGGTGCCAGAAAAAGCCTCTCCTTCCCGTGATATCGGCTTAACGAATAAGTTTTGTATCCAGTGGCTTAATCGCAAACTTCAACAAAGCGGATATGTATGCCAGAATTGTTTTTTCATGCCTTGTAGTGCGCGAATAATACCTCTGGATAGTGATACGAAACCGTTATGGCTGTGAAAGGCAGGCCGTTCTGTTGATGTTTATTTTGCAGTGCAAAGTTTGCCATTACTTATGAGCAGTGGCAAGATGCGGTGTATGTAGCGATATCGAAAATGTGGCAATGAAGAAAATCGGATGAAAATCAACCTGTCGATAGATGAAGCAGAGGTTGAAAATTTAATCTGTTATATGACCTGAGATTACTCCCTCCAGAAGAGTCATGCTGGAAAGCACAGAAAGGTTATTTTGTGAGATGGGACAACAAAGTAAATCAAACCTTGAACAATCCATATCATGTGTCAAATGTGTTCCTAAATCCACTCCCAGCATAATTTACTCATTGGATCCGGCCACTCTCCAACCACGCTATATCAGCCCTGGCAGCGTAACTACACACAATCAGCAACCTGCAGAAATTCTGGCGGAACCCAATTGGTGGAGCAATCGCATCCACCCTGACGATAAGGACCGAATAAAAACCCAGATTGAAAATTGGATTGCACAGGGATGTCGCGACCAATTGCGACATAGATATCGGTTCCACAAAGACGACCATTCATGGACCTGGATTGAAGATCAACTGGGCGGAGTACACGATGAGAACGGCGAACTCAAAGATATTCTGGGAGTGCATACCGAGATAACCCGTTGCATGAAGGTGCAGGACAACTTATACCTGGCTCTACAGATACTATCTCAAGCCAGTGAAAGTATTGTAGTCATGGATGCATTTGGCAGCATAATCTGGGTCAACGATGCGTTTATCAACACTACCGGGTATACTGAACAACAGGTCATGCATAAAACTATATCCTGTCTGCAATCCGACCTCCAAGGTGAAAGCTTCTATGCACGGGTATGGAGTGAGTTGAAGAAAACCGGTCGCTGGCAGGGTGAAACCCTGGGTCGGCGTAAGACAGGTGAAGAGTTTACCCAGGCACTCACCCTTGCAGCAGTGCACGATAAAGATGGTAACTTAAGCAATTACATAGCCCTGTTCTGTGACATAACCCAACAGAAAGAAGAGGAGAAAAAACTTAAATACCATCAGTGTTTCGACACTCTTACCGGATTGCCTAATCGTGAATTGCTTAAACAGCATTTAAGTGAAGCGATGTTGAATTCCAGGCAATTTAATCATCATCTGGCTCTGTGCAGTATCGATCTGGATAATTTCAAACATATCAACGAAAGCTACGGTCCAGAGTGCGGTGACGCTCTTTTATGTGCTTTAGGCAGACGTATAGAAGCCAATCTTCACGCCAACGATACCGTAGCCAGGGTGGACGGGGATGAATTTATGGTTATCCTTAATCACCTGGAAAGAAGGGATGATTACCAGGGGTTTGTGCAGCATATTCAAAGAGTTGTTGCTGAACTATTTACCTGGAATTCACACAAACTATTTTTAACCTGCAGTATCGGCATCACTCTTTATCCTCAATCCAACAATAACGATGCCGGTCATCTCATGCGCCAGGCAGGCCATGCCCTATATCAAGCCAAGATGCTGGGAGAAAACAGCAGATACCTGTTCAGCGTGGATAAGCAGGAAGACAGACTTAACCATAATCGCCTGATCAATCAGATCCGAGGCGGATTACATCGTGGCGAATTCGTTCTTTACTATCAACCCAAGGTCAATATGCGTACTGAGGAGATTATAGGAGCAGAAGCACTTATCCGCTGGCAGCATCCGGAACATGGATTACAGGCTCCGGGTACATTCCTCCCGTATATTGAATCCCATCCACTGGATATAGAACTGGGGCTGTGGGTTATAGATACAGCCATGACGCAGTTGGAGACATGGCACACTTTGGGTGTGCACTTGCAAGTAAGTGTGAATGTGTCCGGCTATCACCTGCAGCATCCGGACTTTGTTGCCGATCTTCAAATGCTGTTGCAACGCCATCCGGGGGTAAACAAAGGCGACATAGAGATAGAAGTGCTTGAAACCAGTGCGATTGAAGATGTTCACCACGTGTCCAGCGTCATTGCCCAGTGCAGTGTTATTGGGGTGGATGTCGCTATCGACGATTTTGGCACCGGCTATTCCTCCCTGAGTTATCTGAAACACCTCCCGGCCCAAACCCTGAAGATCGACCAGAGTTTTGTGCACGATATGCTTACTAACCCGGATGATCTCTCCATCCTGGAAGGAGTGATTGGAATGGCGAATGCATTCCGGCGCAATGTTATCGCCGAAGGTGTAGAAACCGTAGATCATGGACGCCTGCTATTACAACTAGGGTGTGAATGGGCTCAGGGATACGGAATTGCGCGCCCCATGCCAGCGGATGGAATCCCGGCGTGGATGGGGGAGTGGAAGGCGGATTCCAGCTGGAAGAATGTCGCTCCTCTTGGCAAGGGAGAGATGGGGCTCATTCACGCAAGTGTAGGCCATAGAGCGTGGACCAGTCAGTTAAAAGAATACGTTGAAGGGAAAACAGCCACTATCCCCATGCTTGATCCGCAGCGTTGTGTTCTAGGCAAGTGGCTTAAGGCAGCAGGGAATTATTCGGATTTAAATTCCAGAATAGGTGACTTGCATGAACAGGTTCATACGCTTGCCCACAATATAGTCGACTTATGTCAACGCGAAAGGCGCGAGGATGCTCGGGAAAAGATGGCTGGACTTGACAGGGTGAACGAAGAGCTGGCGAAGGTTTTATTCAGGGGAATTGAGGGGTAGCTGCTGTTCGATAGGTTGCAGAATAAATTATCCTAAATTTCAAAACCGACACTTCGGATAATCCACACATACCGCATCTACCCGACTGAGGCGTTCAAGTGCCTCACTGTCCCGCAGATTCACCGTCCATACGGCAAGGTTCAATCCGGCTTCATGTGTATGCTTCGTATTTTCATTGGTGGCATCAGTATAGTAACAAAACCATACCTGTCCCCCCGCTTTTTTAATCACGTTTGGAAAGTCCTGCAGGCTTTCCGGCCGTAAGCCTGCATACCATGGAGCTTGGCCGTCGGCGTAAGCCTGGCGCAATCTGGCAAGGTACGCGGTGCTGGGGGGAATATCTGTTTGGGGCACTTTACCTTCGTGTAACCATGAAAGCGGATGTGTTGTGAACCATAGTGGAACACTGGCTATTCGATTCTGTGCATAAAGCAGGGCGCGCCAGTCAAAACTGCATAGGATGGCCTGCTGGATGAAGTCTTCTTCACTGATTGTTTTCAGTACCCGGTCGACCAGGGACTTCCAGTGATGATCTTCCGGGTTAAAGATATCGGTCTTTATCTCAATAACCAGCTGGAAGATATTGGATCTGCTTTTGATTGTTTCAATCACCTGGCGCAGGGTAGGGATTCGTTGATTGGTTGCCGGGAGTAAATTAGGCCAGCTTTTCAGATCACAGGTTTCCGGGTTGGGCTCGCCGATGGTGTAATTCTGGATTTCTGCTAAAGATAGCTGATCAAAATACTGCTCATCATTTTTGTTGATCCAGATCCCATCTGCGTTGCGGGCATAGTGATGATTGAGTTGGGGGTTGTGATGCACAATGACCTGGCTATCTTTCGTCAGGTGGACATCACACTCCGCCCCGTCACACCCGGATTCAAGGGCGGACTCAAAAGCTTTCAGGCTGTTTTCCACAAAGTGGCCCGCACCACCACGGTGAGCGAAAATCTTAGGCATCATTTAAAATACCCCGGGTTGTCCCCGGGCGTAGCCGTCTATTACTGGGGTAAGCATTCCTGGCGCGCCAGTTGCAGCAACTGCTGATAATCTTCTGGGGTATCCATATCCTGGGTAAGTCCATGATCGTTTAAAGATAGCCGCTGAACATATTGGGGATTGGCCCGTACCACTTGATTCAAGGGTGTGCCGTTATCCACGGCTTGGCACAGATTCCGCGGGAAAACAGTGGGATGACCGCCTTTGCCATTATGTACTGGCAGCAGAATATCATGCGGGTTGTGCTGATGGCAGGCTTTTAGAGTGGCAAAGGTGCTGGAAGACACCAGGGGGTGGTCGCACAGGCTTACCAGGACGCCGCTGATATCCGCAGGAAGCAGCTCGAGACCGTAGCTGACGGATTCAGCCATATGGGAGTCTGTGTGTGGATTGAAAGCCAGTCTCACAGGTAGATCGGCAATTACTGGCTCTATAGCCTCGCGGTGATTTCCCAACACCACGACAATGGTATCTATGCCTCCGGCACGCAACTGACGAATACAGTAGCGGATAGCCGGCTCATCCGGCACAGGGAGCAGCTGCTTTATCTTTCCCATCCGCTGCGAGGCTCCGGCTGCGAGCAGCAGTGCCCCCAATTTGGCTGCCATGGCATCTCCTTTGGGCAATAAGCTGAGCGACAATGCTGACCGCAATTTCCCGGGGGGTCTGCCCTCCGATATCCAGCCCCACGGGTGTATGCAGGCGAGCCTCGATCTGTTGGTGATCCAGGCCCGCTGCAATCAGTTTATCTATCAGTGTTGTCCGTTTGCTCCGACTGCCCAGCATGCCGATATAGGTGGCTGAGGTGACCAAAGCTTGTTCTACAAGTTGAAAGTCGTGGGTGTGGCCCCGGGTGCAGATCACAATATAGGTGTGTTCGTCCACATTCAGGTGGTTAAAAGGATCTGTAAAATCGCTGACCATTTTATGTTGTGCCTGGGGCAATAGCTCTTCTGTGAGAAATTCTTCTCTGTCATCTATAGCGGTAACAGCAAAGCCGGCATAGGCCGCAATATGACACAGCGCCTGTCCCACATGCCCGGCACCGCAAATGATTAGTCGGGGTGCGGGCAATATGGGTTCCAGATAAAGGCTAACGTGTCCGCCGCAGGCATAACCGGCTTCTTCAGTCAAGTGCAGCTGAATAGTCCGGGGAGTACCGGTGGTCATAATATCGAGGGCCATTTCTGTGGCTTGCTGTTCCAGTCCACCCCCGCCCACAGTGCCAATAGTGTTGCCATCTGCAGCTACCAGCATCTTAGCTCCGGGCTTGGCCGGCACGGAGCCTTCACTGTCGACCAGGATAACCAGGGCACAGGGGCTGTCTTGCTGCCGGTATTGTTGCAGGGCTGCTATTACATCAGTTTGTGCCAATAAAAATTGTCCTTTAGAGAGAATTAAGCCAGGGCTGCAAGTTCTTCTTCTATGATGCCCTGGAAAATGTCCAGCTTATAGCGATTTTCCGCTAAGGGTTCGGCGTCTTTTATTATTGCCTGAGCGGCCTCAGCTATGGTGGCTTCGGTGAGCTGGTTGCCCTGCAGCACCTTTTCTACAGGTTGGCTGCGCCACGGGATGGGAGCGGCGCCGGAGAGCACTACCCGACAGTTTTTTACCCGTCCGTCATCCAACTCCAGGGCCAGGGCCAGACCGGCAAGGGCAAAGTCCCAAGCCCCACGGGCCCGCACCTTGCGATAAGTACTGTGCAGCTGGGCTGGAGGCGGGGGAAGTTCAATATGGGTAATCACTTCACCGGATTCAAGAGCGGTCTCCACCTGGGGGTTATCCTGGGGCAAAACATGCAGCTTCTCTACAGGCAGGGAACGCTTGCCTTTTGGCCCCTGGATAACCACTTGGGCTCCTAAAGCAACCAGAGCCGGGGCCGTGTCCGAGGGATGGGTGTAGGCGCAAATGGTGCTGTGGCCGAAAACAGCATGAAACTGATTTTCTCCACCTAACGCGAAACATTTTTTACCACCTTTGCGCAGGCAGGCGAATTCTCCGCGGTAATACCAGCAGCGTGGCTTCTGGCACAGATTGCCTCCCAGAGTGCCCTGATTGCGCAGTTGGGGGCTGGCCACAGCGTTGGCGGCCTGGGCGAGGCCGGCATAATGCTTTTGCACCAGCGGGTTTTCTGCCACTTCTGATATGGTGGTAAGGGCGCCGATTCTCAGCCCTTTAGATGTTTCCTGGATACCGCGCATATCGGGTAAAGCGCTCATGCTGACCACTTTATCCACCGAAATTATGCCGTCACGCAGACAGCCGAGCAAATCGGTGCCGCCGGCATGTATAGCAGCACCTGAGGTTTGCAGTTGTTTTACCGTGTCCTTAATGGTGTCCGGGCGGACATAGGAAAATTGAGGTAGCATCAGGCCTCCTTGTGGGTCGACAGGCGTCGGCAGACTTCCATAGGGGTAACAGGCGCCTGGGTAAAGCGCACGCCGGTTGCCATGTAAAGGGCATTGCTGATTGCGGCTGCGGTGGGGATAGTCACCGGCTCTCCCAGGCCCTTGGCTCCTGTGTTATTTGCTTCGGGGTCATCGATTTCAATGGGCAGGCTCTCCATATCCACAGGAACATCCATGGCGGTGGGCACTTTATAGTCGTGCCAGTTGCCATTACATAGTTTGCCTGTTTGTTTGCTGTCCAACTGGCGAAATTCTGTGGTGCCGAAGCCGATGCCCATAACAATACCGCCGAAAACCTGATTGTCGTAGGTGAGCCGATTCAGCACCCGGCCGCTGTCGTGAGCGCCCAGAAAGCGCAAAATTTTGATCTGACCGGTTTTGGTGTTTACCTCCAGCTCGCAGAATTGAGCGGCAAAGGGGTTAACGCTTTTGTCCTCCGGGTTAGGGCCCCGGTAGCCGGTGCCAACTACGACGCCCCGTTTTTTCAGACGGCTGATCTCCGTAACCTTGAGGCGTTTAGAGGCATCTTTGCTGGAAGCAATGTGAGTTCCCTCATAGACCAGGTCTTCTACGTCAACATCCAGGTCTGAAGCGGCCATTTCAAGCAGCTGTTGTTTGGCATCAATAGCAGCATTACGCACTGTGGGCGATTCTGTGGGAACCGTCTTGCTGCCGCCACTGGGGGTGGCGTATTGAGTGGTGGCTGTGTCCGCATGTTCGATCTGGATAACCTCTGGCTTAACCCCCAGCTCTTCCGCAGCTACCATAGCCATTACGGTTTTGGTGCCGGTACCGATGTCACTTGCGCCCATGTTCAGGTTAATCGAGCCGTCGCGGAAGACACGGATGATTACCGTGGCCGGAGGACCGCCACCGCCGACATACCAGACACAGCTGCCCATGCCAACGCCGCGCTTGATGTGGGAGTTGGAGTCATTTTGCGTCCGGGCCTGCTTAACTGCCTTGTTCCAGCCGAATTTTCGGGCTCCTTCTTCAATGCACTCTTTAAGCCCGCTGGAGGTATAAGGCACACCGCGTCCCTGACTTATTGCAGGAATGTTTTTAAGGCGTATTTCCAAAGGGTCCATGCCGATTTTTTCGCCTAAGGAGTCCATCATCTGTTCCAGAGCCCAACTGCCTTGAGGATGGCCTGGTGCCCGGAAGGGGCGGGCTGGACCGGAATTGATGTAGACGTCCTCGGAAGTGCAACGCACGTTGCCACAGGTGTACAGGTCGCGGATGAGCCAATCCACCAGAGAGGTCCCGCCGGCGGGATAAGCTCCGCTGGGACCCCGGCACGAGAAGTCCAGCGCTGTAATAGTACCGTCATTTTTAACCCCGGCCTTTAGCTGCATACGGGAGGCCGGCCGGTTGCCCACGCACAGGTAGGTTTCCTCACGGCTCAGGGTCATTTTTACCGGGCGGGCCGCCTTTTTGGCGAGCAGGGTCGCCAGTACTGTGTATTTGCCTGGAGTTAGCTTGCTACCAAAGGCGCCACCCATGTAATGCCCGATAACGCGCACCTTAGCCAGCGGCAGTTTCAATGTTTCGGCAAGCCTGGACTGCACGGCGAAGACACCCTGGCTCGATTCCCAGACTGTCAGGTAGTCGCCGTCCCAGTTGGCTACGCACCCGTGAGGCTCCACGGGGGAATGAATCTGACAGGCGGTATTGTACTCTTGATCCAGTACCACATCCGCCTCAGCCAGGCCGGTAGAGATGTCACCTCGTTCATAGGTGTCTCGACCCACCAGGTTGCCATTGTCATGGATCCTGGGGGTATCAGACTCCAGGGCGCGTTCATAGTCTGTCTGGGAAGGCAGTTGTTTGTATGTTATTTCAATGGCCTGAGCCGCGTCCTGAGCCTGATACGGGGTGTCCGCCGCCACAGCAGCCACCACCTCACCTTCAAAGCGGCAGTGGGGATCAATCAGTGGGCCTTCATGGTCCTTATAGCTCCATTTAAGGCTCCGTGCCTCTGGCGAATCGCCGCTTACTATAGCGCGCACTCCGGGCATGTTGCGTGCCTTGCTGGTATCTACCCCGGTTACCTTTGCGTGGGGGTAGGGACAGCGGCGGATAGCGCCGTAGATCATATTGGGAAGCTTAAGGTCAGCCGGATATACCGCAGTGCCGCTAAGACGCTCATAGGCGTCCACGCGGGGCATGCGTTTGCCTACTATGTCAGTGTCTTTCCAGAAGGCCGGTTTTTCCCCGGCTTCTGGTGTTTCGGGTACCGGTAAACCTTCGGTGTGGTAGATATTATTCTCGTCAGTCATACTGCCCCCTAGCTTCGTTTAAGCTGGGCCGCCTTCTGAGCGGCTTGAAAGATGTGCTTATACGCGCCGCACCGACACAGATTGCCGGATACACCTATACGAACCTCCTCCAGTGTGGGATCTGGTTTTTGTCGCAGCAATCCCTCTACTGCCATGATCTGGCCGGGGCTGCAGAATCCGCATTGAAAGGCATCTTCTTCCAGAAAGGCTGTCTGTACCGGCCCTAGCTCTTCGCCCTGCATCAGCCCTTCCAGGGTAGTGATGTGCCGCCCTTCGGCCTCCACTGCCAGCGTCATGCAGGCGTAACGGGGTTCATTGTCAATTAGCACGGTGCATGCACCACATTCTCCCCGTCCACACCCCTCTTTGGTGCCGCTCATGCCCAGGCTTTCGCGCAGCACATATAGCAGATTCCAGCGAGGTTCCACCAGCACGTCATATTCCCATCCATTGATATGAAGGCGGATTTTAACTCTGTCTGCGGCTTCCAGGATCTTTTCCGGCGGCTGTGGCTTGTTGCTGCGCGCCATGGCCGTCCCGGTTAAAGATACCCCTACAGCGCCCACGCCCATGAACTTCATAAAGTCACGTCGGCTTATACTGCTTTGTCGGTCATCGTCATTAGAGTTGTGCTCTGAGCACATAATATGCCTCCCTTGTTATTATGAGCAGGAGTTGGCTTTTTGTACTTTGCATTTTCTACCTTTTTATCCTAACGGAAGTTTTTTGTTTTGCAACCGGCATTATTGCTAAGTTAATTGCGCGATCTAAGATCAAGTTTCAATCGGAGCCAATTGCGAAATTGTATGCAAAAAACCGAATATGGTTTGTGGTAAATCTTACATATAAATACAGTAGCTAAGCTGAACTTTCCAAATGCAAATAGAGCAGTTGGCCATTTCCCCAGGATTAGGGCGGATCACCCGAGACATGCTTGCCTGATTGCTTTTACACTACAAGCTGTTAAGCTTGAAATCTGATCCTAAATCATTAGAAGAGACCACTTTTGCATTAGTTTTGCTATGGAAACCGTTATGCAGAATGCGCACAACGCATCAAAAAATACAAAACTCTGGGATGTTACCGGGGTGCTGCTCGCGGGGGGCAAAAGTCGCCGTATGGGACAGGATAAGGCGCTGCTTGAGTTGGAAGGAGAACCGTTGTTCAGGCGTTCTTTGAACCTGCTGCACCAGCTGTGCGGGTCAGTTCTGATATCCGGGGAACGTCCGGATCTCGCTCCTCCGGGAGTGCCGGCGATAGCAGATACCTATCCCGGCAGCTCACTGGGGGGGATATATACCGGGCTTGAAGCGGCGCCTACCGCTTGGATCTTTGTGGCACCATGTGACATGCCCTATCCGAACTGGGGGATAGCTGCAGCCTTGTTGAATGCTCGCTTTATCCAGCAGGGGGTAGATGCGGTAGTCCCGTACACTGAGCGTGGCAGTGAGCCAGTGTTTGCGCTGTATCACAAACGCTGCATGCCAATAGTGGAGAATATGTTGCGGGAAGAAAAATATCGCATCCGCGAATTCTTGCGCCATATACCGGTCAAACATCTGGACTGTAGTCAACATTCACGCGAAGGGGAGCGCCACCTTCTGAATATCAACACCCCGGAAGATCTTGCGAGCCTCAAAAAGGGTGGAGCCCACAGCGGTAAGGCTGAATCGGAGTGTTGGAGCTAGATGAGAGTAAATGATCCTATGAATTTGTGATCAGGATTGAAAAGGAACTTAAGCGAATAAATTGGAGGACGCACCATCCCATGAAGAAGGTAGCTCTGGAATACGCTGTGGGCGAAGTGCTCGGGCATGATATCACCGAAGTAAACATGGAACAGGGGCGCAAAGGGGTCGCCTTCAGGCGTGGGCATGTGGTTGAGGCCGGCGATCTCGAGGCGATGAGAAACCTCGGCAAGATGCATATCTACGTGTGGGAAGGGAGTGAAAACCAGGTCCACGAAGATGATGCCGCCCGTATCCTTGCTCCACTTTTGGCCGGAGAGGGTTTAAGTTTTGATCCCGAACCCCACGAGGGGAAGATAGCTTTTTATGCCGAGAAAAATGGGATATTCAAGGTCGATGTCTCGCGGCTGGAACGTATAAACGCGCTCGCAATCCCTTCCCTCCCCACGATCCACAACAATTTTCCGGTTACCCCTGCAAAGCAGGTGGCTGCATTCAGAATTATTCCTTTAAGCTGTGCCCCCGGGGTGATTGAACATATAAAGTCTGAGCTTCTTGAGCCGTTACTGTATGTAAAACCCTACGAGGTAGAGCAGGCATCCATATTGGTTACCGGCAATGAGGTGTACCATGGGCATATTCGCGATGATTTTACCCCCAAGCTGCGGAGTAAGCTCGGACATTTTGGGGTAGAGATCAGCAGAGCAGAGGTCCTCCCGGATGTGCAACATACAATCAGCCGCGCGGTTAATGAAGCCGCGGCGCGGACGCGCCTGGTGCTGGTAACCGGAGGAACATCTGTCGATCCGGATGACGTTACGGTACAGGCTATGGAAGAGGCGGGGGTGATGTTTCCGTTCCAGGGCAATCCCATCCAGCCGGGTAACAATATGACCATCGGCTATAAAGGAAACACTATAGTGGTTGCGGTTCCAGCTGCGGCACTGTTTTTTGCAACCACAGCCCTTGACATCTTCCTCCCCCGTATGCTGGCGGGTGAGCGAATTGAAGCCAGTGAGCTGGTGCGCCGCGGGCATGGGGGATTATGCCATTTTTGTGCGCGCTGTGTGTATCCGGTGTGCCCTTTTGGTGCAGGGGAGTAAGCACTATGCTGGACGTCAAAGTGGCAAAACAATTGGGGCACACGCATTTTGATTTTGCGTTCAGCAGCCCGGCGCTTAAAACCGTGGTGTTTGGTCCATCCGGGTGTGGCAAAACCACCCTGCTCAAAATACTTGCAGGACTGAGCACGCCCGACAGGGGCAGTTTTTGTTTTAACGCGCAAACGATCATTGACATAGATCACGGCGTAGCCGTCCCTGCGCATCAGCGCAACTTTGGTTATCTGCCGCAAAAGAGCTGTCTGTTCCCGCACATGAATGTGGCGCAGAATATCCACTATGGATTGCGATACAAACGGGTGAAAAAAGCACAGGAAATGGTGCATATCTGGGCGGAGCGACTTGGCATTACAGAGCTGCTGCAGCGTTATCCGGCGCAACTGTCGGGGGGGCAGCAACAGCGGGTAGCCCTGGCGCGCGTCTTTGCATCACGTCCGAAACTCCTGTTATTGGATGAGCCCTTCAGTGCCCTCGATGTAAGCGTGCGCGAAGAGCTGCGCGATCTTCTAATCGCCCTCATAGATGAGTGCCACATCCCCACTCTGTTAGTTACCCATGACCGCGAAGAGGCGTTTGTGTTTGGCGAACACATGGTGGTGATGCAGGCAGGAGAAGTGATTGAAGCAGGAGCTCTCGAAGATGTGTTCCATGCTCCCAGGTTGTTGGATACGGCAAAAATGCTTGGATTTGACAATCGCTGGAAGGTGGTTGAGCAGCACATGTTCCAGGTGTTACTGGACAACAACTGGCAACTTAACTGCGCTGTTGAATTGCCCTTCGAAGTGACCCACATCTGTATCCGCCCGGAAGATGTGATGATTCTGCGTCCGGATCGGCCGGTACGCCAGGGGCTGCAGGATAATGTATTTGCAGTCACCATCGAAGGCATTTATCCGCGCGGGCGCCACTATAAACTTACGGTTATCGGAGCAGACCAAGAGGCGTTGAGCATTAACATCCCGGCGCATGCGTTTCAGATAATGAATTTACACCAGGGGCAACATATAAATATTTCTTTAAAAAAACAGGCCCTGGTGGGGTGCAGCACGCATCCTGACCTGACACATGAGGTGCTCACATGAAATATTGGTTTTTAAGCATATTCCTCCTTGTCCCAACGTTTGCGTTCAGTGCCGAGATTTACTGGCACGTAGCAGCGGCAATGTCGCGCCCGGGCGAAGCAGTTGTGCAGCGCTACAACAATAGCCAGGATACACACGAAGTGGTTCTTATAACCGGCGGTTCCGGGCAGCTCATCAGCAAAATCCGCGCTTCAGGGCGCGCCGATCTTTATCTGCCAGCAAGTCGCCATTTTTTTCGTCAGGCGCAGGAATACGGTCTGGTTCATGCCGGTACCCCCCTTATCAATTTGTGGCCGGTGTTCGGTCTGAACCCGAAGAGCAAATCCACGTATGCAACGTTAGAGGACCTCGGCTCCCCAGGTACGCGGCTCGCACTCGGCAACTCCAAGACCATGGCTCTGGGCGCTTTATTTGAGCGAATCGAAGCAAAACTGCCGCCAGAACTCGCAGCACAGCTGCGCCGCAATACACTGGTAGATTCAATGAATATCCAGCAGAACGTAAGTTATCTCCACCAGGGGATTGTGGATGCCGCTCTCCTTTTTTCCAGTGTAGCTAAGGCGAACAATTTCCCCTATGTAGAAATCCCCCGGCGCTGGAATGTAGCAGCGCAGGCGGTTCTGGTTGAGCTTACCACCAGTTCCAACCCGCGCGCAGCTGCAGATTTTGCTGCCTTTGTATGTAAGCAGGAAGATGTTTTCAGCAAGTATGGATTTGATGTAGTCCAATGAAAAAATTCAGTGCCGGCATAGGAATTTGTCTGAGCCTGGGTGTCGCTGTGCTCCTCGCGGGTAATGTCACTGCCCTCAACCTGCAGGTTCTCGAGGATCTGTGGCACAATCCACGCTTTGTGCAGGCACTGTTATTCAGTCTGACAACATCTGGAGGGGCTACGTTATGCGCTTTTTTCTTCGGCGTACCGGCGGCGCTGTGGCTGCGGCGCAGCCACCACTGGAGTGCGCGCTTCTGCGGGATAATTCTTGAACTTCCCCTGGTTATCCCTCCCCTCATTATAGGTGTGCTTCTGCTTAAGCTATCGAGTCAAACCCTGGTTCAGGAGTTTATCCGTCTGGTGTTTACCTTTAAGGGGGCCCTTGTAGTTCAGTTTCTGGTGGCACTACCGCTGATGATTAAATCAGCGGAAAGTGCATTCAGGTTGATCCCCACTCAATACGAACACCTCGCGATGACGATGGGAGCGACACCTCGGCAGGCTTTTTTCGATACCACCTGGCGCCTGGCCTGGCCCGGAATTCTGGCCGGAATTGCACTGACTTGGATGCGCGCCCTGGGAGAATTCGGTGCTACCCTTATGGTCGGAGGCGGGATCCCCGGTAAAACGGAGAATATCCCCATATTTATTTATCTGAGTATTTCAGAAGGTAATTTTGCTGCCGGAATGGGCGCCTGCGCTCTTCTGGTACTGACGGTGCTGTTGGTTTTGTTTCTTCTGCGTTCATGGGGAGCGCGGAAGCGATTGCACCTGGACCAGATGGACATTTGATTTTTATTAACTATTTAATACCTGTTACCGGTGGGGGCTTGTGGCACCCATGGAAAGGGCTACTGTCGCCATGGACGGCGACAGTCGAACGGCCATGGACGGCGCAAAGTGTCCCTTGGAATGGGTGTCACAAGCCCTAACTGCACAGTTATTTTAAAAAGCCGACTCAACCTCAGGGGAGAAACTCCTCTAAAAGGTGAAGAGTTCTCGAAGGTGTTGCTTACTATGCTGAATCTACACGAAGCGCTGGAAATATTGTTGAATGCCGTTGAACCCCTTTCTACCCAGGAGATATCAGTAGCCGATGGGTGTGGGCGCGTGTTGGCGGCGCCGGTATATACCCCGCGTGCGTTCCCGGATACCCCCCGCAGTGCGGTTGACGGCTATGCCCTGGGGTCTACCGACAGGAACATTTTCCAGGTCAAAGAGTGCCTGGGTGCCGGTGAGATCTCTCTCCAGCACTTGCAGCTCGGGGATGCAGCTGCGGTAATGACCGGAGCAACGGTACCAGAGGGAGCTGTTGCAGTGGTGCGCGTTGAGGACACGCAGGAGCGGCAAGGGCAGGTGAATGTTTTAACTCCCATTGAAGAGGGGTGCAATATTAACAGGGTGGGAGAGGAGGCCGAGCCTGAGCAACTGATCCTGTCTCGGGGGCATCGCCTTTCAGCTGTTGATTCCAGCGTTTTGTGTTATGCGGGGTTGGAGAATATTGAGGTTTATAAACGCCCCTCTGTGGGAATCCTCATAACCGGGTCTGAACTCCTTGAACCAGGAGAGCCGCATCAGGCTGGCAAGGCATACAACAGCAATTGTCATCTGCTGTATCAGGTTCTTGTTCAGTTGGGCCTGGATTGTACCCTCAAGGGTCCGATTGCCGATGATCCGGAACTGTTGCAAAAGGCGCTGGATGAGTTGGGTGCCCAGAACGATGTGGTGGTGAGTTCCGGCGGAGTATCCATGGGTAAGTACGATTATATCCGCCCGCTGCTTCAAAGTGCGCCGTATACAGGGATCGTAAACCGCACCGGTATCAAGCCGGGGCGCCCCCTGGTGGTGGCCCAACGTGATGCAACCCTGTGTTTCGGGATGCCGGGATATCCGGCGGCTTTTTTAACCAATATGTTCGTCTATCTGCTGCCGGTGCTGAAAAAAATCGCAGGTTGGGCGGCATGTCAGCCCGGATGGCGCTGTGTGCGCATGCAGTCACCGGTTCATGGGCGTAAGGGGCGCTGCGATCTGGTGCGCGCGAGTATCAGCAACCGTGACGCTGAATTGTATGCTGAACCCCTTACGGATCAACTCACCTCTCACTACCTGAACCTCGCCACCTGCGATGCGCTGCTCCTGCTCGACAGTGCCACCGACACCCTGGGGCCAGGGGAGCTAGCTCAGGCCTTAATATTTACCCAGGAACTTTATTGAAAGGGTAACCTTATGTCACACAAGGTAAAACACCCGATAAACATTCCAGCCCTTGCTCTTGTGGGGTGGTCCGGCAGTGGGAAAACCACCCTGATGGAGACCCTTATCTCGATATTCAGCGCCAGAGGCCTCCGGGTCGCGGCTCTTAAACATGATGCACATGATTTCTCCATTGACCATGAGGGAAAAGACAGTTGGCGCTTTACTGCCGCCGGAGCCCGACGCACTATAATTTGCTCTCCACATAAGTTGGCAGTGGTGGAACAGTTGGATCAGTCTGTCGTGATGGAAGATCTATTAAAGCGCTTTAGTGGCGGGATGGATCTGGTTTTAGTGGAAGGGTACAAGGGGGGCGATATCCCCAAAATAGAGGTGTACCGCCCTGAGCATAAGGACGAACTGCTTTGCATGCATACGGAGCAGTATCCCGGTATACTTGCTATTGCGACTGATGCAGAGAAAGAGAATCTGCCTCAGCTTCAAGTACCGATTCTGCCGCTCAATGAATCGCAGCAGATAGCGGATTTTATCGCGCAAAATTTTATCCTTAAACAGGACGGAGTGGTTATACACGAAGCAAAGGGGAGAGTATGAAATACACCGATTCCCTCGTTGATCCGTACCAGCGTAAAATAAACTATATGCGTCTTTCGCTTACCGATCGGTGCAACCTGCGCTGTGTATATTGCATGCCGGCGCATGGTGTAAAGGCGATGCGGCACGATGATATTCTGAGCTATGAAGATATGCTGTTTCTGGCACAAACCGCCATTGCGCTGGGGGTGGAAAAGATTCGCCTTACAGGCGGAGAACCCCTGGTACGTAAAGGAGTTACTGAATTTCTACAGCGTCTCATTGCCATCCCCGGTCTGCAGCATTTGTCCCTTACCACCAACGGCTTGTTGCTGGAGCGCTACGCGTCAAGTCTGAAGAGTGCCGGGGTTAAATGGCTTAACGTCAGCATTGATTCACTCCAACCACAGCGCTACGCCGAGATCACCCGTGGCGGCGATTTGGCCACATGGTGGCGGGGAATTGAAGCAGCTCAGAAAGCCGGGCTCCACTTGAAACTCAATGTTGTGGTGATTCGCGGAGTCAACGATGCCGAGATTGAAGATTTTGCCGCCCTCGCGCAGCATAATCCGTGGTCAGTACGTTTTATTGAATACATGCCCACCGCGGCTGGTCCCGGCGCGAATTTGGAAGGATTAGCTTCGGATGAGCTGCTGCAGCGTCTGCAGCAGAAATACGTTCTCACACCCGTAGCGCGGCGTGCTCAGGCGGGGCCGGCACATGAATTTGACGTTGTAAACGGCAGCGGTCATATCGGGGTGATCTCCGCTGTTTCGTGTCCCTTCTGCCACAACTGCAACCGCATCAGGGTTAGTGCAAGTGGCAAAGGACGCAGCTGTCTGTTTGGGTTTGAAGAGGTGGATCTTAAAAACGCAATCAAGCAGCGGCGTGAAGATAAACTAATCGCTGCGCTGTACAATCTAGTGGAGCAGAAGCCGCAGGGACATATGATAAAAGGGATTTCTCAGGACAATTCTCCGGTACCTATGTCAGCCATTGGCGGTTGAATAGAACAAAAGCAAACTGACACTGGTTTTAACTTACATGAGCTGCTTAACTCACTTACATTATGAAAGAAAGGTATACATTTATGAATGTTGAATCCTTGATCCAGAGCTGGAAGGAAGACCCTGACTTTGTGCGCCATGTGGGGATGGTGTTGAGCCACTATGGGATGGTGCGCGGTACCAGTCGCAATACTGACAGGACTGTTCTGGAGGTTCATGTAACCCCAGATTACGCGCGGATCGAAGCGCTACGCAAAGAGTTTGAACAACATCCCGGCATCTACAAAATAGCGGTGGAGGCATGTAGTGGTGCCCTTAAACCGGGTGATTCTCTGTTGTATCTTGTGGTCGCTGGAGATATCCGCGAGCACGTAAAGCCGGTGCTTGCCACTCTGCTGGATAGAATTAAGTCCGAAGCGGTTGAAAAAAAGGAGATCAGCGTTGCCGAGTAATCACTTTGATCAGCGTGGTCGCGCTGTTATGGTTGACGTGAGCGCCAAAGAACTCAGTCTGCGTACTGCCGTGGTACAGGCACAGCTTAAAATGCAACCCGAAACCCTGAGCGCACTCCTTGCCGGCACTATGCGTAAGGGGGATGTCCTCTCGGTGGCGCGTCTTGCCGGGATAGGTGCCAGCAAAAAAACTCCGGATCTGATCCCTCTGGCGCATCCCTTGGCTCTGCACCATGTTTCCGTAGAATTTGCTGCTACTGAAGGTGATGGCCACCTGCATATTCAGGCGACGGTAGCCGCATATGAGCGCACCGGAGTAGAGATGGAAGCTATGGTCGCGGCATCGACCGCAGCCCTGGCAGTTTACGATATGTGTAAAGGCAGTGACAGGGCGATGGTGATTCAGCAAATTGAGCTGGTATATAAAGCGGGAGGGCGCAGTGGCATCTTTGAGCGTGAAGGCGCACATGAACGCAGCACTTTTGATTCTTAGTGACAAGGGCGCCCAGGGGAAACGTGAAGATACTACTGGCCCCCAGATGCGCGCCTGGCTGCAACAACGAGGTGTTGAGGTTGACGAATACACCATATTGGCGGATGAGGAAGATGAAATCGCAACGTATCTGCGAACCAAAGCCGATGCAGGCAGATTTGATCTCATAATAACCTGTGGCGGGACCGGAGTGGCACCACGGGATCGAACTCCCGACGCCACCTTACGGGTTGTCGAGCGCCAGATCCCGGGTTTTGCAGAGGAAATGCGACGCGCGAGTGCTGAAAAAACTCCTGCAGCACTGCTCTCGCGCGCGGTAGCAGGCATTTGCGGTACAACCCTTATTCTCAATGTCCCCGGCAGTCCGAGGGCGGCACAGGAAAATCTGGCAGCAGTGTGGGACGCCATCCCCCACGCGGTAGCTAAAATCCAGGGAGATACACGTGACTGTGTCATGTAGCGAGGATGATGAACCCGTGTCTGATATGAACGATATGTACCGCGTGCGTTCCAAGGTGTGGCTTGAATTCGATAGTCATCCTTTCTTCGGGGATGGCAGATATGATCTTCTCGCTGCGGTGGCACGTACCGGTTCTATCAACGCTGCGGCTAAAGATCTTGGAATAGCGTATCGTAAAGCCTGGGCACGACTAGACACTATGGAGGAGCGCGCTCCATTTCCACTCCTTAAGCGCCATACCGGAGGTAAGGGAGGTGGGGCAACAGAGCTTACATCCGAAGCACGCGCATTGCTGAAAAATTTTGAACACTTACGTAATGGGGTTAATGCAGCGGCTAATGAGTTGTTCAGGCAGATATTTTGAAGAAGAGTGATTATCCCCCCTGAATCGGGTGGCGTTTTCTCACAGAATTTAATAAATTAAACCATTGTCCAGAACGCGTATAGTTCAATGGTGATACTTTCGCAGAAAGTATTGATTCGGATGGCTAAGCAAAAAGCGCCAAATGCAAGGCGTGTGATTGTCGAGCAATGAGGCCTATTTATGTAACTCGAAGCAGCGAGACAATTGCAGCAACGCATCAGTTGGTTAGTTTTGCGACGCCATCAATGGTGATAGGTATAAGTCAACATTTAGCAGTTCAGAGGAGAGATAACCATGTTTGGATTAGGCGCGCAGGAGTTAATGATAATTTTCGGGATCGTTGTGGTTTTGTTTGGAGCAAAACGCTTGCCTCAGTTAGGATCAGGGATTGGACAGGGGATCCGTAATTTCAAGCAGGGGATAAAACATGATGAAGAGGAAAGCCCCCGGCTTGACGAAGAGAAGAAAGAGAAACAGGAAGAACAGTAGTAGATAAACTGATTGTAACTCATGCAGATTGGAGCTGCTTATGTTTGGTATCGGGATGCCGGAATTGATATTGGTCATGGCACTTGCTGTAGTGTTTGTTGGCCCCAAAAAACTCCCGGATATCGCCAGAGCCCTGGGGCGTGGCATGCGTGAGTTCCGTGATGCGACAGATGATTTGAAGCGGAACCTGGATTTTGATGAGGCAAAGGTTATCCCACCGGATAACCAGAGCGGGCTTCAGCGGAGGCGCCAGGTTTTGCAGGAGGATGAAGCTTCGGCTGATGATTCGACGCATGAAGATGCAAAAAATGAGGATAGCGCACCAGAAAAAGGTTCCACAACTGATCGCGTCAGTAGTGAAGACACCGCAGAGGGATCATCGGGGGATGAAGCGCCTCAAAGCGAATCCGGAGAACGTAAGTAATGGGTAAACATCGTGGGGATATGTCTGCCCTCGGCCATCACGGTGAGGGAGGAGACAAGACTGATAACGATGCTGATACTCCCACAGAGAGTGGGTTCTTTTCCCATATGGAGGAGTTGCGCAAGCGTTTGATAATCGCAATGATTGCATGCGTCATAGGCTTTGCTGCGTGCTACAATTTCTCTCAGGAGTTGTTTCTCTTCATTGCCGAACCGGTAAAGCAGGTGCTTCCAGAAGGGCGTTCCCTGGTGTTTATCCATGCCACGGAGCCGTTTTTTACCTATCTGAAGGTCAGTGCCGTAGCCGGAGTTATTCTCGCTCTACCGGTTATATTATGGCAGGTGTGGGGTTTTGTTGCGCCCGCGTTGTATGCAGGTGAAAAACGCCTCGCCGTACCCTTTGTTCTGTGTAGTTGCCTGTGCTTTGGCGTCGGTACCTACTTTGGTTTCACCTTTGTATTTCCGGTCATTTTCAAATTTCTCATTAGTTTTGGTATGGGGAGTGGGGATATGGAAGCGATGCTTTCCATGGCCGGATATTTGAGTATGTCCATCCGTTTGCTCCTGGCCTTTGGCCTGGTGTTCGAACTACCCATAGTCATATTCTTTCTTGCACGGATGGGTATTGTAGATTACCGCTGGCTGGCGCGAAATCGACGCTATGCATATCTGCTCGCTTTTGTGATCGGGGCTATGCTCACCCCTCCGGATCTGTTCTCTCAGACCTCTATAGCCATGCCTTTTATTATCCTGTATGAAGTTGGTATATGGGTGGCACGTTTCTTTGGCAAAAAACCTGCGTCTGACTGATGATTTGCCGCAACGCAGCAGTTGGTGAGTTTTTGCGGATGCTTCAGTCTGCGGCATGCTCAACAAAAATCAGATTACCTGTGTCGAAGCCTGCCTGACGTGCTTTTTCGATCAGCTTGTCCAGGGGCTTTTGTTCCAGCGTAGGTTTGCGGGAGAGAATCCACAGATATGACGTGTCGGGCCCACTGATCATGGCGTAATTGTAATGATCCTGATCCAGAGCGAAGATTATGTAGGATGCGTAAAAAGGACCGAAAAAGGAGACTTTCAAAAACCCTTCTTTGGGTGATCGCACAAAACGCGCTTTCCCTTCCGCTTCTTTCCACTTCTTTTCCGCCTTGGAGTAACCTCGATTTACAACTCTAACAGTACCATTCTCGCGCAGAGAGTATTCCGCACTCACCTGGCTTAATCCACGTTCAAACGAATGATCCAAGCGTGCGATTTCATACCAGCGTCCGAGGTAACGCTCCAGGTCAAAGGGCTCAACCGGTTCGATTCCATCGGGTATGCTGACACAACCCGTCAGCAGGGTAGCTGCCAGGGCAAACAGTTTTTTCACAACGAATAACCTTTTAGTACAAGCATTACCCGGAAACCGGGCGTGGCATCAGAAAAAAATTCAGGCTGGTTCAATCTTGATCACGATCTTCGCTCGAAATAAATCCCAGCATCAGTCCGAAAAATCCCCCTAGAAATGCCCCTGACCAGGGGCTGGAAGTTGCGCCTCAGGTATTGCCGGCGCACTGTCCCAGATAGCCTATTCCGGCTCCGATGAGTATCCCCAGCAGGGTAAAAATTAAGATCTTAGTGTGTTTTTTCTGCATATATTTATCCTCTTCGCGAGCGCTGCAGGCGAATGCGGGGAGCGGGTTGATATTGTGGGTTCAAATCTGAATTCAACATATTCTACCTCAATTGGATACAGGGGTAAACCTGGCACAGTATAAAATAAGACAAAAAAAGTGATAATTTGACCCAGATCATGTTTTCATCCATCCGTATCGCATAAGATCACCTCAACATGACGCATCGAAGCGTCACCACAACCGGAACCATTAAGAGGAGGAGCGCATGAATCTGAAACAGAATATAGGGGAACAGGCGATTCAGGATGTATTGAGCAGCCATCCGCACATTGGCGAAATCCTGCAACAGTTTGATATTGGCTGTATCGGCTGCGGGGTTGGGATCTGCCAGCTACAGGATGTGGTGAGTATCCATGGACTGGGGAATGATGCGGAGGAACAGATCGAAGCCCGGATCAATACTTATCTTGATGCTAAAGATAAGTAGGAGCGTAAAGATACGCAACTAACATACAAGGAAAGGAGAAACATTATGCATAAATTAGCCTGTGGCTGTCCCGGAAGCCAGGTACGCACCTTGAAGAGCAATACCACCAATAAAGGCACGGATAAGGGTAAGAAGCGCGAATCACAGCTGCGCCAGTGGCCCACGCAGTTACATCTGGTGCCGACAAATGCACCTTATCTGCAGGATGCACATCTGCTGTTGGCCGCAGACTGTGTGCCCTTTGCGTATGCGGATTTTCACCGCGATTTTATCCAGGACAGGGTGGTACTGAATGCCTGCCCGAAGCTGGATGATACCAGTCCGTATGTGGAGAAGCTGACGCGTATTATTCAGGACAACAATATCCGGAGCCTTACCGTAACCATTATGGAGGTACCGTGTTGTCGCGGTATGGCGTTATTTGCGCAGAAAGCATTGGAGCAGGCGGGTAAAGATATTCCGCTGGAGATTGTGATCATCGGAGTTAACGGCGAAAGGAAAAGCGCATGAAAACCGACATTACCCGTGTATTGATGGAGGAACATCAGCTTATTTTGCGTATGATAACGTTGCTGGAGCGCAACAGCGCGTGTATGGAGCGCGGCAATTTCACCGAGTGGAAATTTTTTGGCGATGCGTTAGACTTCATCCGCACTTTTGCGGATCGCTATCACCATGCCAAGGAGGAGGATGTACTGTTCAGTGCCCTGGTGGAAAACGGCATGCCTGAGCAGCGCTCCCCTATCGAGGCGATGCATATCGAACATGAACAGGGGCGTGCGCATGTACGCGCTATGGACGGCGCCCTTCAGCAGATATGCGCAGGGGGAACGGCGCAGATCCCCGTCCTGGCACAGCATGCACGCGCCTACGCCGAACTCCTGCGCGAGCATATCGAGAAGGAGGACACCATTCTCTATCCCCTTGCAGAGCGGGTGTTGCCGGAAGATATGCGTCCAGCAATTGTGGATGGGTATATGCAAGCGCACACCCATGCGCCGGAAGTAGCGCAGAGGTACAGGGCATTGGTGGAACACTACGAAGCCGCACACAGCACGGCGGCGTGATGCCTGAAAAATAACACAACTGCAATAACAAAGGAGAAACCCATGAGTGAAGTGGAAAGCAAACTCACCGTAGATGGCGCAAGTGCGTATAATCTTGCGCAGATGACGGAATATCAGGAAGGAGCGGTAGTGAGCCGTACTCTGTTGAAAAATTCCAGCGGTACCCTGACCGTGTTCAGTTTTGACGCGGGGCAGTCCCTCTCTGAGCACACTGTGCCATTCAACGCCTTTATTCAGGTGCTGGATGGTGAGGGGGAGATCACTGTGGATGGGAAGACCACTACAGTAAAGAGTGGCGAGATCATTCTCATGCCGGGTAATCTGCCCCACAGTGTGCATGCGGCAAAGCGCTTCAAGATGCTGTTGACCATGTTTCGCACCAAGGTGGCATAGATGGGGGTACTCCGCTTCACAACCTCTGCGGTGGAGGGCTGTTTTGCTCTTACTTAAGCAAAACAGCCCTAAAGCCGGATCAACAAAAACTCAGATTTCATACGAAACATTTCAAATACAGAGGGTGGCATGAAGAGGTCTCTATACAGTATGATAGGGTAAATTTATTTACTCTGGGAGTCCTCATGAAATCCATAGCCAGCCAACTGGCATACTTTGTCCGCGGCCGCGCGCGTCAGAATACTAAAGTCCTGCTGCTGTACTTTGCGTTTCTCATAGCTTTGACTCTGATGTATGCCACCATCTTTCGCTATCTTATGTGGTATACAGAAGGGCGTGAATATTCACTGATTGCCGGTATCTACTGGACCATCACCGTCATGACCACCCTGGGGTTCGGAGATATCACATTCCACACCGATACCGGGTATATCTTTGCCGGGATTGTAACCATCTCCGGTGTGGTGTTTCTCCTTATTATCCTCCCCTTCGGTATGGTTAGCCTGTTTCTCGCCCCTTGGATTGAACAGCGTCTGCGCTATACCCCTACCCTGGAGCTTCCAGCTAACACCGAGGGTCATATTGTGATCTTCGGCCTTGACTCTATAACGCGCCTGTTCATCAAAAAGATCAAGGGTAGAAAGCTGAACTTCGTAATAGTTACACAGGATTACGACAGGGCGATTAAATTGGAAGAACAGGAGGGCCTCAAGGTGGTACACGGCTCCGCCACCGATGCGAACGTGATGCGCCGCCTGCGTGTCGATGGTGCGCGCTATGTGGTGGCAAACCTGTCTGACCCCCAGAATGCCAATATCTGTCTCACCTTGCGTTCAATCTGCGACACACCGATAGTTGCGCTGGTACGCGATCCCGATCATCAGAAGCTCCTGCGCCAGGCCGGAGCCAATCATGTTATCGCGTTGCCGCGTATTCTCGGGCGCTTCCTCGCCACCCGTGCTACCACCCGTGGTGCAATGGCACATGTGCTGGATACTTTCGGTACGCTCCGGATTGCGGAATTTCCGGTAAATGGCACCCCGTTTGCGGGGATGACCCTGGAGCATGCACAGATCCGCCAGAAAACCGGGCTGTCAGTGATCGGGCTGTGGAAGCGCGGTCAATTGACTATTCCCCATCGCGACACCATCCTCGACGAGGAGAGTCTTGCTCTCCTTGCAGGGAGCAGCGACCAGCTAAAAGGGCTGGAAAAACTCATAGGTGATCCGGAGAGTAGCGACCTGATCTTTGTCCTCGGGCATGGGCGTATCGGCTGTGCCGCAGCGACCTTTCTGGAACGTAAGCCCGCACCCTTTGTCCTCATCGATCAGAGCGAAAGCAACGTGTGCCATAAACACGTGCCGGTAATCGGGGACGCAACCTCGCGCACCACCCTAACCGATGCGGGGATCGAGAATGCCACCGGGGTTATAGTCACTACCAATGATGACAGCATCAACGTGTTTCTCACCCTCGCTAGCCGATATATGCATCCGAACATCCGCATTGTGGCGCGCGCCAATGAAGATGAAAATGTGGATCAGCTCTATGCTGCCGGCGCCGATTTTGTGGTGTCCAACGCTTCAGTAGGTACGAGTATCCTTATGAATCTCATTGATCGCAAGGCCTCCGTATTTCTAAGCGAGGGTATGAATATCTTTAAGCGCAGAGTCCCCAAAGCTCTGGCCGGCAAACAGATAATCGAATCCGAGTTGCGCAATGATCTGGGGTGCTCCATTGTTGCGCTCAGATATCCGGATGGACATATGGACACGTCTCCCGAGCCTGATACTGTTCTGGAACGAGGGATCAGCATGCTTCTGATCGGTAGCGTAGAGCATGAAAAAGCCTTCGATGAGCGCTATCCGCGTGTGAATAAAAAAAAGAAGAGCTGAAGACATGCCTCAGAGTTGTGCACTTATTGTAAACGCCGACGACCTGGGCTGGGCCCCTGGGCGCGACAGGGGAATTCTGCGCACTATAGATCAGGGCATTGTATCCAGCGTGTCCCTCCTCGCCAATGGCGCTACTTTTGCTGCTGCCGCGACGCTGATACAGGAACACGACGTGGGGGTCGGGGTGCATCTCAATCTGTCAGAAGGTAAAGCATTAAGCGGATATATCAACGGCCTTACCGATAGGGGAGGGGACTTTCTCGGCAAGCGGCGCGCCCGTGCCATGTTTGCCCATGGCTCTTTCGACCCTGAAGCCGCACTGCGCGAACTCAAAGCCCAGGTGGAAGCAGTATTGGGGGAAGGCCTTATCCCCGATCACGTGGACTATCATCAACATATGGGCATCTTTCCTTCTACCCTGGGGCTGATCATTGAGGTATGCCGCTCCTACGGAATACGCGCGGCGCGCCTTTCGTGTCCGGTTGAGCTGCAAGGGGATGACCCGGATGGAGCGTTGGGGGCGGAGTTACGCCTGTATCGCCGCTTTGGATCTCCCATGCGCGCAGAGTTGCGCCGAGCAGGACTGTTCTCTCCTGCCGGGATCTGGGGCATGCCCTTGCTCAACCATCTTGACAGTGCCACCCTTATGGCGCTGCTGAAGCAGATCCCGCCCGGATGCTGGGAGCTCATGGTACATCCGGGAGATGAGGACCCGGGGATACCGTTCTGCGGTCTCGAGCGCCGACGCGAACAGGAAGCTCTCACCTGCACAGCAGTGCGCGAGATTATCCGCACACGCAACATCCGTTTAATCACTTTCGGAGATTTACATGCGTATTCTTATCTGCTCCCCTGAATTCAATCCCGCCACCGGCAACTGGATAAGTGCGCGCCGCTATCAGCGCGGCCTTGAGCGTCATGGCCATGTGGTGCATCTGTGCCACCTTGATTCCGCCGCGACCTCGCTCGAACAGAAGGTGGAAGAGCAGCAACCCGATATCCTATTTTTGATACATGCGTTTCGCACTGGACGCCAGTGGCTTAACAGTGCAAAGTTGCGCACTCAACAGGCGCAGTTGCCGTTGATTGTGATGCTCAGCGGCACAGATATCAATGAAGGTCTCTATGACCCCCTGCAAGGGCCGGTTATTGAGCAGGTTATGGACGCAGCTGATGCCCTGATCCTGCAGAATCCTCTGGAGGCTCAGTACCTGCGCACCCAATATCCCCGCTGGGCCGGACGCCTGCACGAAATTCCCCCGGGCATCGAACTCGGGCCGGAGCCCTATCCTCTGCGTACCCGCCACCATCTTGCTCCAGATACGCTGCTGTTTCTGTGTCCGGCGAGTATTCGTCCGGTAAAGGGGGTGCTGGAATTGCTCGAGTTGTTCGATCCCCTGGCGCAACAGAAAAAGTCTGCATGGAAGGTGCTGTTCTGTGGCCCGGAGCTTGATGGGCGATACAGCCGTAATTTTCTTGCGGCCCTGGATGCGCGTCCCTGGGCGCACTATCTGGGGGTACTCCCCCCTGAATCGATGGGGGATATCCTGACGCAGGTGGATGTGGTGCTGAATAATTCAGTCTCGGAAGGGATGCCCAACGCCCTCATTGAAGCTGCAGTGGTGGGGTGCCCGATTCTGGCGCATGATATTCCCGGTAACCGTCCGGTGGTGGAACACGGCATCAACGGCTTTCTCTACTCCAATGCAGAGGAGTTCAGTGCCGCAGCCACACGTCTCCTGGACGATCCCGCCTTGCGCTCCACTCTTTCACACCCCCAGCCTGAGCGCTATGCCCCTGAACAGGAGGCTCAGGTACTGCACGAACTCTGTAGCTGCCTGAAGAAGTGAATATGCGCCTGTTTGTAAGTATCAACCTCAAAGATGAGGTTATGAAGGAAGTGCGGCAGATTCAGCAGCAGCTATGTGTGAGTGAGGACGCGCGCATGAGCCCGACGCGGCATGTGCATATAACACTGGGATTTATTGGAGAGGTGGAGCCTGAGAGCGCAAACCGGATCGGGGAGGCTTTGCGCACTCTGAGGTTTAGTCCGTTTGAGGTTGTCCTTGCACGTGCAGGCTGCTTCGGTACCCCCAAACAGCCGCGGGTTATCTGGCTGGGAGTCGAACCCCGGGAGCCTCTGGTTGAACTGCACCGTGAAGTGAAAGAAGCACTCGAAGGGGTACCCGCTCCGGGATTAAGCCCCGGGCTCTTTGAGCCCCATATCACCATGGCGCGCGTTAAACAGGTTCATGCGCCCAGAGCCCTACAGAGATCTGTTGACGCCATGGTGATTCCGGAATTGCGGATAGAGGTCGATGGCTTCAGTCTGATGCAGAGCACACTGCAGCCTTCCGGTGCCACATATACAGAGCTCAATTACTTTTCCGCTGTATCCGGGGAATAGAGCCTCTTATCCTGGGCGCCTGTCTGAATTTTCAAGAATCAGCTGCAAAACTGTCTGGCCGGCTCATATTTCCGATCCTAGAAGATCCAACGCAAACCCAGCGTAGCACCTATGCT
>JAWOFA010000066.1:0-8391 GCA_046482505.1 Desulfuromonadaceae bacterium
CCGGGCATGAGCTCAAGCACCGCACCATGGGGATTATCGGCCTGGGTAAAGTGGGTGGACGTGTAGCCTTGCGCGCCAAGGCGTTCGAGATGGATGTGATCGCATGTGATCCCTATATTTCGGAAAAACGCGGCAATGATCTGGGGGTGAAGCTGGTTGATCTGGACGAGATTGTGCGTTACGCCGATGTCATCAGCGTGCATACCCCGCTTAACGATGAAACCCGTGGCATGATAACCTCAAAGCACTTCGAGAACATGAAAGACGGAGTGATTGTGGTCAACTGTGCGCGTGGAGGGATCATAGAAGAAGAGGCGATGTACGCCGCCCTTGAGAGTGGCAGAGTCGCCGGAGCAGCATTTGATGTGTGGAGTTCAGAACCGCCCCAGACCAAGGTGTTGAAAAACCTGATCGGGCATCCGAACATGGTAGTAACCCCGCACCTGGGGGCTAACACCTTTGAGGCGCAGAAGAATGTCGCCATTGATGTGAGCCGCGAGATCATCAATTATCTGGACGGAAAACCGCTGGAGAATGCAGTAAATATCCCGCGCTTTGATCCGGACCTGATGGAGCAGATGAAGCCGTTCATGACCCTGGTGACCACCTTGGGGAACTTTGTGTCCCAACTGGCTCCGGCAAATCCGAACAAGGTTACCTTTACCTATACCGGTAAGCTGGCGCGCTTCGACTGCGCCCCTCTGACGGTGTGCGGGCTTGCGGCGCTGCTCAACTTTCAGACCGAGCATGATATAAACATGGTCAACGCGCGCATGGCCGCACGTGAGCGCGGCATTGCGGTGGAAGAGGTTCGCACCACCGAGACCGAGTCATTCTCCAACCTTGTCACCATTACCCTCGAATCAGCCCAGGGGGTGCGCACCATTGCCGGCACCATGTTTGAGGGGCGCCCGAAGATCGTCAAGATGCGCAACTTCTCCACCGATTTCAGCCCCGAGCCCCATATGCTTGTAATGCACTACGAAGATCGCCCCGGACTCATCGGCAAGATGGGCACCATCCTGGGCGAGGCGAATATCAACATCGGGAATATGAACCTCGGACGGCAGGAAAAGGCCGGCGAGGCGATGGTTGTACTCTCTATCGATACCCCCGCAGATGAAGCAACCCTGGCGAAGCTCAAAGAGGCGATCGGCGCGCGTTACCTTAAAGCGGTAGAACTTCCCCCATCGGCGTTGCAGATGTAGCTTGCCAAAGAGATGTGCTTGATGCTCTTGCAAAGTCTGAGCTGATTTAAATAAGCAGGGACTACATTGGGTAAAGTGAGAAAGACAGGATGGAACAATGAAACCATCTGAAACACTTATAAAGCACAGAGAAGCAATACGAAAGGCTGCTATTGCTCGAAAAGCGTGTAATGTCCGTGTGTTCGGATCGACACTCCATGGAATGGATAAGGAAAATAGCGATTTGGACCTCCTTGTCGATACCTTGCCCGGTGCCACGCTGTTTGACCTCGGCGGTCTTCAGGTTGATCTGGAAGAAATTCTGGGTGTGCCTGTTGACCTGTTAACTCCTGGAGATGTTCCAGTGAAATTCAGAGACAAGGTGCTTCAGGAGGCGCGGGAGATATGAGTGCCAGAGAAAAACATCTGAATGTCGATGATTATCTTGCACATATCGAGGAGGCCGCGAAGCTTGCTACTTCATACGTGAAAGATATGGGTAAACTCGAATTTCTCGCGGATAAGCGCACCCAGCAAGCGGTGATTTACAACATAATGATTATTGGGGAAGCGGCCTCTCAGATAATCAATGAATACTCCGACTTTGTAGAATCGACACCAGAAGTTCCCTGGCGAGAGATGCGTGGGATCAGGAATCGTATGGCACACGGTTATTTTGCCCTGAATATGGAAATCATTTGGGACACGGTGTCCGAGAACCTGGAAGATTTGGGACGTATAGTTTCGGAGATTAGAAGTAAAGAGATAGATTTGTAGGGTTTTTGCGTTGAGAGATGCTTTTGAAAGATATGCGCGACAAAAAAAGGCGGACCTTCAGGTCCGCCTTTTTTTGTGCACGCTTAGTTGCGCAGCGAGTTCGGATGGTGCCCTTCAAACTCTTTGGGTACGGTATGACACACCATACAGTCGTTGCCGATGGGGCGGCTGTTACCCTGATACTGCAACGGTTGGATGTTGTCGCGCGCAGCTCCCGTATTTGCCGGATAGAGGTCGTGCGGACTGCCATGACATGCGGCGCACATTACGGCGCCCATCTGGTCGTGGCGGTTGCGGTACAGCCCGGCAGCATCTTCGGTCCAGGTATTGAAGGAATCCATGCTTGCTCCCATGCCGAAATCTTCATGGCAGGTGAGGCAGTCAGGTTGTTGTCCCCACGGTTTGCGCGGATTTACCTGCGCGGCGCTCTCCACGGTGGATGTGGAGAGATGCTCCATCATCGCTGAGGCATTTTCCTTCCCATCAGCATGCTCCTGATTCAGCAGGGAGATGGAATGTTCCTCCATAGTGCCGTGGCAGTTACGGCAGTTCATGAACATGCCGTGGTGGCTGCGGAAACACTGGGTGGCACCGTCGCTGCGGGTGGCATGACAGGTCGCACAGGCTTCCCCACCCTCCATGTCGCGCAGGTAGTTAGCGTGCCAGCCGTGGATCGAGGCGGAGAAATTCAGGAGATCATCCTTACCTTCCTGCGCCAGGGCGGGGTCGGCGTGGCAGCTCTGGCACAGTACCGGTTCCCCTTTGCGTGCCTGCTCCAGCAGGTTGGTGTTGCTGAGCTTGTCATGGGTTGCGAGAATATCTTCTGAAGTAGATTCTGTGAAGCCGGTGGTATCATCCACCTTCCAGCCACCACCATGGCAGGTCTTGCACCCCATTTCGGTTGTGGCTGGCGCTACTACCTTTGTTTGTGCCAGCACTTCGCCACTGGCCTGATCCACCGCCTGAATGTTAATCAGCGGATAGGGGTTGAAACCACCATCTTTCGGATATGGCACCACCGGAATCCCCGCCGCGACAAACGCGTTGTCATCGGCCTTTAAATCCATGCTGCCGTTTAAGCCCTTTCCTTTCAGGCCCATGCCGGGTTCGAGATCCTTACCGAAGAGCTTTTCGGCATTATCCCAGAATGCGATACGCTCCTGCGGATCCTCAAAGTTCGGGTCAATGGCGTAGCGCAATTCCACATTCTGCGTCACCACCTGCGGAGAATCGCCACGCTTGATGAGCTGGGCGTAGATGGTGTTCCCCGGTGGGAGCATCATCCACTGGTCCGAGGAGTCGGAGATCCCCTTCATCCCCAGGTTATTCCACGCCAGCAGTACGTATCCATCCTCCTCTTTATCAAATGCAGGAATCTCCACTGGGATATCCTGAGCAGTGAAGCTCTTGTTTCCGGTAGCGGCATCTACATCATTGAAGTGTTTCACCAGATAGGTGGCGAGAGCGTTACGTTCCTCTTTTGTCCCCATAAAGGGCGGCATATACGGGCTGACTGTGCCGAGGCCCGAGAGCTTGCGATCCATGCCGAAGATATTGTCATAGCGCTCTACCAGTGGTTCGATATCGTTGAGATACCCTCCTGTGGAGTGGCACGCGCTGCACTGGAAGCGGTATAGATCTTCCCCCACTTCCATGATGTTGTCCTGGGTAACCTCTTTATGCTTTACCCATTTGGCAGCAGGGAGAAATCCCGCCTGCTGGATCTCGGGCACGTCATCCACATATACCTGATTGGAATACATGTGCTCATATATGATGTAGGGACGGCGTCCCCCCTCGCGGATGAACTCAAACGCGCCAAAGTAGACCAGCGCAATCCCCAGCACCACAAAGCACATCACCTTCTGAAACATGGGGGAGATTTTCAGCGCCATGAGCATGGAAGCCCCGAACAGCACCGGGGTTACCCACGCTAGGGTGTTGAGATAGAGATCCATCTCCGGGGATTTATTGAAGATGAAATCCTGCACGGGTTCGGGCAGGGCTCCCATGTACCACCAGCCTCCGGCGAGCATCAGTATGAAGGGGAGGGCAACCCACAAAGCGCAGGTGCGCATGAGGTTCTGGCGCAGGGCGGTGTCTTTTACAAATGCGGCGGTTACAAATCCGAACACCCCGCACAGCACCAGGGACAAGCCGGTGCGGAACACAAGCGCAGGCCAGAAGGTGGGGTTAAAGAAACCGGACCAGAAGTTTTGATTTTCGAGCCACTCTCCGGGGGTTAGCATGTACGCGATAATGCCGTTGATCAGAAACAGCGACATCCACGCGCTGAAAAAATAAAGCCAGCCGATTATAAGGTGTTTTTTGCGCTCCATCTTACCAAAGGTGTAGAAGTAAATAAAAAGCGCGACAATCTCGACAAAGAAAAATACCCATTCTGCAGCCCAGCCGAACACAAAGGTGTGGATCAGGGATGAAGTCCCCGCAGGGTTTAGCAGAGCAATGGTCCACCAGATACCCACCCCGGTAAGGCCACCAAAGACCATGGTGAGAAGGAGGAAGAATTTGGTGTGCTTTTTAACGTATTCAAGCAGGGCGGGGTTATCCTCGCGGTAAGCCTTTTTTTCCATGGTTACCAGAAACAGTCCCCCACCTACAGCGAAGTGGGCCACCAGGACGTGGACAACCGCTACAAGGGCAATCAGAAAACCGCCACCGTAAGTGGTCAGATCCCAAACCGGATAGTTCATTATTTTACCTCCTTACGGCAGTCGAAGGCCAGTTTCAGCATGTACCCAACCAACCCCAGTCCGGCGACAAACACCACCAGGAAGAAAATCAGCGGAGAGTATTCCGGGGTCACCTGCAACTCGGCGAGGGAGAAGTAGGGTGCAAGGTAGCCGGTGCGCACCAGGTCGCGCATCAGCACCATCACCAGCATCAGCAGTACTATGCTGATGGCGGACTTTACCACATGGCGCTTTAACCCCAGGTAGAGCACTACGAGAGCGAGAGTGAGCCCGAGGCTAAGGAGGATGGTCCCCCATGCGCTCCCACCCATGAATAACAGCATCACCTCGCGCGGGAGAGAAATAAGAAACCATAAGCCTATAAGCACCTGAATAGCGGTGGCGAAGGTGAAATAGCGCATCCCCAATTCCTGGAGTGCTGCCGGGTCAACTTTGCTCTTAATGAAGTTAAAGCGGCTTACGATGGCGAGATACAGACCCGCTACTGCAATGGCACCTGTAACAAAATGCAGATAGCGCGGTATCAGGGTGGGATCGTTTAGGTTGAGCAGGCCGCCTCTGGAGTTATTGAAATACTCAGACCAGCGCTCCGGCTGCAGCATCAGGGTCATATTGTTGGTAAACATAAATGCGACTATCAGGAGTAACACTACAGAGAACCCTGCGAACAGGGTGCGCATGGAACCGAGGGTGTCAAACTTGAAATCAAAGATGTAGGCACTGTAGTACGCCAGGATCAGCATCCCTACAATCGAGAACCACCACACCGCCATCAGAATTGAGCTTGTATAGATGAAGTGCCCGTACAGCACCTGGATAAACAGCAGCGGTGCAACCCCTAAATTGACTGCAAAAGCGATGGTGTATGGCCATTTGTAGCCGAATTCCTTGCTTGCAAGGATGTTTTGTTCATCCTTTCGCAGCGAACTTATCAGGGCGATGATGCCCCCTCCGAGCATGGCATTCATCAGTAAAAGGTGGAGCAGGAATGTCAGCATCAGCAGGACATAGAACCATCCCCACGGAACCGGGATGGCATCAGGGGTGGGGATCAGAGCAGCGTTGAGCATGGATTCTCCTCTCTTCTATGTGGACGGACAAAATTCAACGCAAATCGATGCGCACAGGCACTGCGTTTGCAGGTGGCCAAATGTCATTAAATGTAGCGCGGACATATTAGCTGAAATATTCACCCGGTCGCAACAGATAATGAGAACTTATTTTGTTATATATGCAAAGTAGCATGTATCAGATGTCTCATTTGAAGGCAAATGTTCCCCTCAAAATGGCAGCCAATATTACCTGTTAACGGTGTATTTTCCACTAAAAACTCACAACTACCCTTGAAATTTGAAGTACCAGTCTACTTATTAAAAAAGGAGGACAGCAGTTATAAAGTATTTACGTAACGATTCAGCTGAAGATTTGGCAATGCTCATTTCAAGGACGCATAAACCATACACGGGGATCATTGCCACCATACGTGGCGACAGACCCTCATGCGCACCACTAGCTCCAAACGATGATGGCGTCGCAAAAAGTCCGCCCTACGGCGTTACGGCGTTTTTCAGGACCTCGACATAACAGATGTATGCCTTCGCCCCTGAAAACCCACCAGGCCTTGTAGGTCGAAATTTTTGCTTAGCCATCTTATGATTTTTTGCGAAAGCTCCAAACGATACCGGGTGGTGAATATTTGCAGGCTGTTAGACTCTTTTAAGTTCGGGGCATAATTGCAGCATGAAAAAAACGTGGCATTCTTATCAGTAACAGTTTTTTTCTGATTTATACAACGGATTGCTGCTCCTTTAATCAAATAACCAAACGACCCGCTTAGTAATGGGGCTATAAAAAAATAGGCAAAGGAGAAATATCATGGACAGTGAAAAATTAACCCGCAATACCCAACTCGCGATTCAGCATGCCCAGCAGTTGGCGCGCGAAGGGCAGCATGCAGAGATAGATAACGAGCATCTGCTCGCAGCCCTGCTGCAGGATGAACAGGGGCTGGTGCCGCGCCTGTTACAGAAGATGGAAGTGAATACATCCGCCCTGCTCCAGCGGGTCAATGAGATACTCGGCAAACGCCCGCGCATGGAAGGACGTGCAGCGGAGGAGAGTCAGATATATGCCTCGGTGCGTCTGCAGCGTGTGCTGGATCGGGCGGAAAAGGAAGCAAAGAAACTCAAGGATCAGTATCTGAGTGTGGAGCATCTGCTCCTTTCCCTAGCATCGGAGCCTACCGACACCCCGGTGGGGGGACTGTTGTCCAGCTCCGGGATTAAGTACTCCGCCGTTTTGCAAGCGCTCCAGCAGGTGCGGGGGCATCAACGGGTGGAAACAGACAACCCCGAGGGGACTTACGAAGTGCTGGAAAAATACGGCATGGATCTGGTGAAGGCTGCAGAGGAAGGGAAACTCGACCCGGTTATCGGGCGGGAGGAGGAGATCCGGCGTGTAATCCGTATCCTCTCGCGCAAGACCAAGAACAATCCTGTCCTTATCGGCGAGCCGGGCGTAGGGAAAACCGCGATTGTCGAGGGGCTCGCACAGCGCATCGTACGCGGTGATGTGCCGGATGGTCTCAAGGATAAAACCATCTTCTCCCTGGATATGGGAGCCCTGGTTGCGGGAGCCAAATACCGCGGCGAATTTGAGGAGCGCCTCAAAGCGGTGTTGCAGGAGATTAAGGGCAGCGAAGGACGGATTCTACTGTTTATTGATGAGCTTCACACCATTGTGGGCGCCGGGAAGACCGAAGGCGCGATGGATGCGGGGAATATGCTCAAGCCCATGCTCGCACGTGGTGAACTCCACTGTGTCGGCGCTACCACCCTCAATGAATACCGCCAGCACATCGAGAAGGATGCCGCTCTGGAGCGGCGTTTTCAGCCGGTGATGGTGGATGCGCCGAGTGTGGAGGAGAGCATCAGTATTCTGCGCGGTCTCAAGGAGCGCTTTGAACTCCATCACGGGGTGCAGATCCAGGATCAGGCCCTGGTAGCCGCGGCCACCCTGAGTGATCGCTACATCTCCGATCGCTTTCTCCCCGACAAGGCCATCGATCTGGTTGATGAGGCATGCGCCATGATCCGCACCGAGATGGACTCGATGCCTGAAGCGATGGACAACGCCTCACGCCGTGTCATGCAGCTGGAAATTGAAGAGGCCGCACTGAAAAAGGAGAAGGACAAGGCGAGTAAGGAACGCCTCCAGGCTATTCAGGAGGAGCTCGCGGAACAGCGCCATATTGTGGATACCTTCAAAACCCAGTGGAGTACAGAGAAGGATGCGCAGCAGAAGGTACAGGCAGTGCGCAAAGAGATTGAAACCGCTAACCATGAACTCGAAGTGGCAGAGCGCAACTACGACCTCAACCGCGCGGCGGAACTGCGCCACGGGCGTTTGCCCGAGCTGGAAAAGCAGCTGAAGGAGCTCGAAGAAAAAGCGTCCCAGCGTGAAGATGGGCACACACTGCTGCAGGAGCGCGTGGGTGCGGATGAGATCGCGGGTATAGTGGCGCGCTGGACCGGCATTCCCCTGACGCGTCTCCTCGAAGGGGAGCGTGAAAAGCTCCTCAATCTGGACAAACATCTGCATGAACGTGTAATCGGGCAGGACGCAGCGGTACAATCGGTGGCGGATGCGGTGATCCGTTCGCGTGCCGGGATCAAGGATCCGAGCCGCCCCATGGGATCATTCCTCTTCCTCGG
>JAWOFA010000090.1:0-8469 GCA_046482505.1 Desulfuromonadaceae bacterium
AGGCCTTGTAGGACGAAATTTTTGCTTAGCCATCTTATGATTTTTGCCTCCTTCGCAGAATCTGTGGGTAGGGGGCAACTTTTATTTTTCAGCCCTGCTCAGCATCCTATTTGAGGCTGAATTCGGGTTTTTTAACTATCGACTATTTAAGGTAGAAGGCGGCCAGTTAAGGCTTAGCTGGCGTTTCCTGCGATAGATTGTCTATGGAAGAGGTGGGCCCCCGGGAACATAAATTTACAGGGGCGGTACTTGCTCAAAAGAGGATAAAAGTAATTGCTGAGAATATGTCGCCATATTTATTTGTACCCTTCTCACTGGTTCCTAAGTATCATTGTATGCCTGACTGTGCTCGGTTTTTTCTCATGCACTGCGAAAGCAGAGGATCTACGCAGTGGATGGTATGATCGTGCTCCGTATCAGACGTCTATCCGGGAGGGGGATAAGACACGCCTGACCGGTCTTGATATAGCCATAGTGCAGGAAATTTTTGCTGTTAATGATCAGCGCGTGCGTCTCACTCAAAGCAACTGGTCAGCGATGATGCACGACCTGCGTCATGGTAATATCGACGTGGTTTCAGGGGCCTATTTTTACCCTCAGCGTGAAGAGTTTGCCTGGTATTCCAAACCATACCGAAGTGAACACAATGCAGTCTATTTCCATACCAGTCACCCCGAGGCCGGTTCCATTTCATCGTTGCCCGGCCTGTTTGCTTATCTTTCCAACCATCCGCTGCGGATGGCAGTATTAAGTGACGGGAGTGATTTCTACTATGGCCATCCAGACGTCCAAGCTTTTTTTGATCGGCCTCCGTCACAGTTGAACATGGTTGAGACATCCGGTTACTCCGAGGCCGTCCCTTTGTTGATTGAAGGGGACGCGGATATGTTTATCGGTAATCCGGTCATTACCGATAAAATGATTTCATCTCTCGGAGCCATGGACCGTGTCATTAAGGTCCCGCTTGCGTTTCAGGATATTCCGGTTCATCTGCTGCTGAGCAAACAACATTTTACCTCTGCTGATGTAGAGCAGATCAATAACATCATTGATGAAATGCAGCAGCAGAAGCGATTCCGGGCCCTGCACATCGAATTTATTCTGCCAGCTTATCTAGCAATAACCACCAACAAGACCTGGTTCGGATTCATTACCATACTCGGTATTGTGTCATTCTGCATCTCAGGAGTCCTGTTAGCGCGTAAAGAGCGTTACAATTTTTTTGGAGCGCTGGTCCTGGCTATTCTTCCGGCTATAGGGGGCGGGGTCCTGCGGGATCTTCTCCTGGGAGTCAATCCGGTATTTGTTGTTGATAGCCCCATGTATATGCAGGTGGCAGTTGCCGTGGTCGTGGGTGCATTTTTGTGCTTCAAGGTTTACGATACGGTTCATGCGCACGATAACGATATGGGAGAAAAGATCGGGCAGTTGGCGCAGAAAAGGATCGGTCGCCTGTTCGGGCGCTTGGCTATGTTTTTTGATGCATGGGCCGTAGCGACTTTTACTGTTATCGGGGTAGGTGTTGCGGTTGAGACCGGATCCTCGCCCCTATGGCTATGGGGACCAGCCATGGGGGCCCTGACCGCATCTGGAGGAGTGGTCCTGCGAGATGTAGTCAGAGCCGATTTCAATATCAGCATGCTTAAGCAGGATTCCTACGCTGAAATATCCATTGCCGGTGGTTTGCTATATGTATTTCTCCTGATGTATCTGCCCCTCAACATCGGCATGGAGCTGATTATGTACCTTACTATGGGAACAATCAGTATTTTGTTTTTGTTTCGCCTGTATATTCTGTACCGGGGTTATGAAAGCCCCCTGCAGTTCGGTTCTCCGCAAACCCATCCCGCTTTGCGGATGCAGCGTTTCGAGCGGCTGGAGCCGCAACTCTGGGATCTGCTTAACCAGGTCTGGATCGAAGATGATGAGGGCCGAAGCATAGTGATCAGCGGCGAAAAACTCGCTGAACTACATAATGAGTTTCTCTATGCGGGTAAAAATCTGCGCGATTTTCTCAATCTCGTCGCGGTGGAGCCATTGACAGAAAATATGCTGGCCGAATACCGCCAGCTCAATGCCCGCTTAGATACGACCATCGACCTTGAAAAGATTTTATACAGTTTTTTTGAGCAGTTGGACTACGACAGTGTAAGAGATTCGGCTTCTGCTCGGACATTACTGCAGGCCATTTACGAAAGTCTGCGGATATTACTCGACACCACCTACAATGCTATTTCTACGGGTGATCAAAGTGAGTTTGAGTTACTAAAGGTCATGACCGCCAATCAGCGCGAGCGGTTTACCGAAATACGGGCAAAGTACTCAGCTCAGTGTGATAAAACTGCCGATCTCTCTCTCAGCCGGGTGCTGCAGTCAACCCATCTGATCGAGCGAAGCATTTACCTGCTGGCCGACTATGTCAGGTTACGTCTGGATAAGGCTGAGGCGGCCGCAGGTGGTGATGCAAGCCGCAAATCCAGGCAGAAAGATCTTTTATGATAGTATCAGAGACAAGAGTGCGAAAAGGAACTCAATGTGCGTATTGCAGAGTTGGAAGCTGATTTGAAGCAGCAGAAAAATCTATCTGAATGTCCCCATGTTTAAAGAAAGGGGCTTGCGCTCGCATTATCGGTCAGTGTGAATATCTTGCAAAAGAATGTGCAGAAAGATGAATGCAGTAGTCAATAAGTTTAAAGAAAACTTTGAGATATATGAAGGTGGGCAATAAGGTTGGAATTGCGATAGTTTGGATAGCTATAAACTGTGCGGTTTCGCCAGTCCCGGCAGTCTCTGCATTATTGATTGGCGGCTTTGGAGTCATCGCGCCCGAGATTCGGCATGAGATCGTGGGACTGGGCATGTAAGTAGTTTTGGCTGGAGAGCTGGCAACATGCATTACTGAAGCCATAGCTGCCTGATGTTACTACTATGAGAGAGTTAAGGATTGATACAATGCCATTTTGGTCGGCTAGTAAGAAATTTACCCCCAAGCATTGGCGCCAAGGTATGATGGCAAGCTTATTTTTGTTTCTGCTTCTTATGCATACCCTCTTTGGAGTGAGGCATAGCGTTACAGAGGAGGTTGCAGTCCTGAGCGCCGGTTTTTGGGGTGATATGGAGCAGAGTTTTGCTGCCAATATCCTCGCAGAGCAGCGCTGGCGTCTCATCCTGGATGGGCTCAAGGCAACCTTGCTTATCTCCGCCGGGGCAACCCTGGCCGGAACCGTTATCGGGATGCTGGTATGTGCCCTGCATATGGCGCGCCTTCCGCTCCTGAGTTTCATAGGGCGCGCGTATATCTATGTCGTGCGCGGCCTGCCGGTTCTGCTTCTGCTGATGCTGATCTTTTATGTGGTGTTTGCCTCAGTGAATATCAGCCCTGTGGGGGTGGCTATTATCGCCTTTGCTATCAACTTTGGTGCCTATGCCGCGGTGATGTTCCGCAACGGTATCGAAAGCGTACCTCCGGGACAGACAGAGGCCGGGCTTGCCCTGGGATTCACCCGGGTGCAGACCTTCCGACAGATAATTGTGCCTCAGGCGCTGCGCCGGATTGTGCCGGTGTACCGCAGTGAGTTCATCACCCTGGTTAAAACCACCTCCATTGTCGGTTACATCGGGGTGCAGGATCTCACCCGCGCCGGAGATATTATCCGCAGCCGTACCTTTGAAGCGTTTTTCCCCCTGATGCTGGTGGCGGTGCTCTACTTTGTGATCATCTGGTTTCTCGGTCTGGGGCTGGATCACTTTGAAAGCCGCATGGAGCCACGCCGAACTGAGAGCGGAGAAGGGGTGGTGCAGGCATGATCCATATTCGCAATCTGGTTAAACGCTTTGGCGCAGAGGAAGTGCTGCGTGACATCAATGTGGAGATCGCTAAAGGAGAGATAATCTCCATTATCGGCCCCTCGGGAACGGGGAAAAGCACCCTGTTGCGCTGCGTGAACCTGCTGGAAACACCGAGTGACGGCAGCATCGAGATTGATGGCGAGGATATAAGTGCCCCGGGTGCCGATGTGCCCCGTCTGCGTCAGCGCATGGGGATGGTGTTCCAGTCATTCAATCTCTTTCCCCATCTGGATGTGATCGGCAATCTCACCCTCGCGCCCATGCGCCTGCGGGGCTGCACCTGTGCGACGGCAACCACAAAAGCGCGTGAACTTCTCGCCATGGTGGGGCTGGCGCAGAAAGAGCACAGCTTCCCCGCCGAGCTTTCCGGCGGGCAGCAGCAACGTGTTGCCATTGCGCGCTGCCTCGCCATGGAACCCGAGATCATCCTGTTTGATGAACCCACCTCGGCGCTGGATCCCACCATGGTGAGTGAAGTGCTGGGGGTTATCCGGCGTCTGGCACGGGATGGCATGACTATGGGGATAGTCACCCACGAGATGGAGTTTGCGCGCCAGGTATCCACACGCGTGCTGTATATGGATCAGGGGGTAATCTATGAAGAGGGCACTCCTGAGGAGATTTTCTCTGCCCCGCAACGGCAGCGCACACGCGATTTTATTCAGCGCATCAGCTGCGTGGAGATAGAGCTGCGAAACCGCAACTACGATCTCTATGCCATCTTCGCCCGGGTGGAGCAGTTCTGTGAGAAACATCTGCTCCCTTCGGTGACGGCAAACCGGGTGCAGTTGCTCGTAGAAGAGACCCTGGAACTGTTAAAGTTCGGGACTGAACCGTTCGAAGTGGATATTGCACTCGCGTGTCACGAAAAGGAATCCACCCTTGAGTTGCGCTTTGCGAGTTCGGGCAAGGCCGGTAACCCTCTGGAGGAGGAGGGACAGGAGGACAATCTGGGCGCGCTCCTGATCCGCAATCTGGCGCGTGACATTGAATATACCCGCACCGCAGAACGCAATCTGCTCACCCTGTGGCTCAGGTGCGAGTAATGATTGTTGCAGATAGGGGCGAAAATTTTTCGCCCCTATCGCTCGTACCTTTTATTCGCGCACCATAGCGGCAATGCCGCCGTCGTAGTAGGGTTCGGAGAACAGCACCTTCTTAGCGCGCTCTTCGGTGATGGTGATGCATGCGGCTATCATATCCACCTTACCCGCCATCAGGGCCGGAATCAGGGCGCCGAATTCCAGATTTATCACCTCCAGATTTCTGCCCATATGTGCCGCCACCCGTTTGGCGAGTTCGATATCAAAGCCGGTTATTTCGCTGCCGTTGGTCACAAACGAGAATGGCTCGGTAACCGCGGCGGTGCCCAGGCGTAACACCGGTGCGGATGAGTCGAGCTCGATTTCCGGCATGGGTGCGGGTGCGCCACTTTCGGGGAACCAGCGCGCGTGCATCTCATCATAAACGCCGTTGCTATGCAGTCGCTCAAGGACGGTATCGATCGCCTTTTTGATTTCTGGATCCTCTTTGCCGGCGGCAAAACCGTAGCTGTCGGTGGTGATCATCTCATCCAGGATTTTCATCCCGCCACTTTTAGCGGCGATATTGCGCAGGATCGGTTCATCATAGGCGACCGCATCGGCCTTGCCTGCTTTAACCGCCATAGCTGCATCCAGGACACTGTTGAAGTAGATAAATGATGCATCCGGAAGACGGGAGAGCACCAGTTTATCCGCCACAGTACCGTTGGGTACGGCAAATTCAGCCTCTGAAAGATCATTCAGAGAGCTGATGCTCTTCTGCTCCTCGCAGGCGCACATAAATATACTCAGCACACTCAGGATGAGCATAAGGGCGAAGGATTTGATTACGCGGGTTTTTAGCATTTGTCACTCCTTGATATCAGATTTACGTTTCTCTAATTACGGCGAATCATGCTCATCCGGGGCTGGAATATAGCCCTGTATGCAGTGATCCTCCGGGGGTAGTGCGCTCAATTCCAGCCCCTCTTGGCTCAGGTTCTGCAAGTGATCTGTCAGGGCCTGTCTTACATCAATATAGGTGTTTGTTATCTCTGTGTTTGCGCGGATGGACTCCATGCTGGTGTAACCGTCCTTGCCTGCAGCGATGTAGCTGTTGGTAACCAGGGAGTATGTCTTATTATCTTCCAGGGTAACATAGGTGCCGGCATCATCTTGGCGAATTTCAAGGGCGCTGAAACGCTTTCCGAATGCTTCTCGCGCATCTACCGCATATCTGATGCCGTAGGCGTAGAGGAAGCTTCCACTTGAACCGCCGCTTGCGATATATTCCAGCCCCTCTTCAAGGAGAAAACGCAATTCTGCCCCGCTGATCTGCATGTGTACCAGGGTGGCACTGAATGGCATCAGGTTGTTGAGGGTTGCATAGGTGATATCGCCTGCATACAGGTCGGTGCGTACGGCGCCGGCATTGATAAGGGCCAGGTCTGCGTCTGGAATGCGGGCGTAGAATGCACGTGCCACCAGCGGAGCAATGGCACTGCCGCGCGCGAGGCCTGGGTTCGGGTGGGATGGATCAGGGATGCGGATATGCGGCAGATCCTCAGGGGCTGTGCCGATAACCTGTTGCGTCAGTTGTTCCATTTGGGCGCTGTAAGAGTTAATGATTTCCCCGGTGGTAGGGTCGTCAGTGCAACTGCTCAGGCAGGGATCGGCTTCAATGGCTGCGTGTAATTCCTCCAACTCCGCACCGCTCAGCGGTAGAGCGGTGGAGTCTTCATCCAGCGGCCAGAACTGTTCACCCAGAACAAGATGGGGGGTGCCACGGCATTCAGCGATGCTGTCGCCGCGGAACAGCACATCGAGCTCGCCCACTATTTTAGTATTTTCCCACGCCTGGACAATGCACACCTGCTCCCCTGCGCGGTTGGTGGTGATAACCGGGTAGGGCGGGCTCTGGGGCAGGGCATGGGGGGAAAAATCCCCCATCAGGGTATGGGAGTCGCCATCTACTACCACATCCACTCCGTCAACCTGCGCTACCAGCCTGAGGATGTCGGGGTAGCCGTAGTGACTCAGGAGAATAATTTTACCCACACCCGCAGCTTCGAGTTCATCTACGGCGTTCTGAACCGCTTCCGCTTCAGCACTAAAAACGACATCCGGCCCCGGAAAGGAGGATGCTTGTGTTTTAGCGCCGATGGTGACCCCAATGATGCCGATATCGTTGCCGTTGACATTCTTCACCAGGTAGGGCCGATACAGATCCTTAAGGGGATTCGTCTTCCCGACACTTAGGTTGGCGCTCAGCTTCGGGCACTCCAGACGCTGGAGAAAATCGGCGAGCCATGCATCCCCGGCATCGAATTCATGGTTCCCCAAGGTAAAGGCGTCAAAGGCGATGCTGTTGAGCACGTCTGCATCCGCAGCGCCGCCAAACAGGGTGCAGAACATGGTCCCCTGTACCGCATCCCCGGCATGGAGAACCAGGGATGAAGTGTCCTGAGAGCGTAACTCGCGGATCAGGCTGGCAACGCGTGCCATCCCTCCCACCTCAGCCCGGATCGGGATTGTGTCAATTTCCAGATTGAGTTGCTGTGGCTCAAGGTGGGAATGTACATCATTAATATGCACGATTTTAATGCGTGCCTGCTCCGGATCACTGTGGCCACTGCTGCAGCCGCACAGTACTGCCAGCGCCCATAGCAGAGCGGGGAGATATCTGAGCGGTGTCAATGTTATACATGAAATAGTAATAGACATATTTGTTTGATGAAAATGAAAGCTTTTTCGCCAAGATTAAAGTAAGTAGTGGTAATGAAAAAGGTTCGGTGCTAAATTAAAAATATGTGCAAAAGCGCAGCAGGTAAAGCGCTTAAAATCGGCTGTGTACAATTAATTATCCGCAGACGTCGTGAGTGGATAGCTACCTCCAGATTAATGGGAAATGTATACGTCTTTATACCTTTTTTTCAGACTTTACTCGACTTGTTTTTGCCGCCCTGTTTCTCAGTATGCTTTTTGCCTTGCCGCTCGAAATCAAAGGGGTTGTTCTTTCTGAGGGGGAACAGGTTCTGCACGTGAAGACCTGAGCCAGGGTGAAGACAGTCGGGTGCTTTATATAGTGCGCCTTTCTGTTAAGCCGTTAGCCACTGCAGGTGGGCATGTACTGGACTTCGAAGTGGCTGATGCAGAGTTGAATATAGATACCCTGCAGCGCTTTATCCTTCATTTGCCGGGCGGCCAGGCGTTTGCTGCAGCAAACCTGGTCAAAGACCGCAAACACGAACTGGAGAAAGTGGGAAAATGACTTTTAAACGCTCTGGTAAAGATGGCATTACGTAGACTGGAATATCGCAACCACGAAGATCTGAAGATCGAAGTGATACGCTCACGAAGGCGTAAAAGTGCTGAGATACGTGTCGCCGAAGGTACTGTGTCTATCCGAGTGCCCATGCACACTTCTGTGGATCAGATTGACGCATTTCTGCACGCCAGACGTGACTGGATTCTGAAGAAAGTTGCTTTACAGGCACAGATGTCGCCAGCGAAACCACGTGCGTATGTCTCCGGGGAATTATTCAGCTATCTGGGATCCAACTATCGTCTCAAAGTGGAGGAGGGAGCCTTTGCGCCG
>JAWOFA010000135.1:0-4735 GCA_046482505.1 Desulfuromonadaceae bacterium
GCGATCGCAAAACGCTTCAAGGTGCCCGAAGGAAAGATCATTATCAACGTGGAACGTTTCGGCAACACCTCCGCCGCCTCCATCCCTATCGCTCTGGATGAAGCGATACAAAACGGAACCATCAAAAAGGGAGATGTGGTAGGTTTCACCACCTTCGGTGCAGGTCTCACCTGGGCCGCTTCCATCATCCGCATTTAGCCCAAACACCGACTAGACAATCTCGCCACACTTGCGCAGACGCAGCCACTGAAGAGCAAGCATGGCGCTTGCATTGATGATGCGCCCCGAGTCCATCAGGCTTACCACCTCTTCCCAGGGTACCACCATTACGCGGATATCTTCGGATTCATCCTCAACTCCGCCCAGGGTTTCGTGCATGCCGGAGCTGTCGATCTCAGCATAAAACAGGTGGATCTGCTCGGAACTGCCGCCGGGAGTGAGATAGTAGCGCCCGATATAACGCAAATCGCCCGGTTCACACCCGGATTCTTCCAGACTTTCGCGCCGTGCCACATCCTCAAGGCTTTCTCCCTCTTCTACCACCCCCGCAACAACTTCAAGCAGCCAGGCGGAGTCCGGATCGCGCCATGCACCGATGCGGAACTGCTCGATCAGAACCACCGCATCGGCACTCGGGTCGTAAAGCAACACTGCCACCGCCTGCCCGCGCTCCAACAGCTCGCGCGTGACCGGTGGCGACATCGCACCACTGTAGAGGCGATGGCGCAGCTTGATTTTGAGAATACTCAGAAAACCGGAATACTCCTCGGTGTTTTGCAGAATTTGTATTGTTTGCTGCTCTTTATCCATGGGCTGGTATCTCCATTCAAGCAGGCATGGACGCACATTAATGCGCCCATGTCAGTGGGGTGCGTCCGTGTGTTGGAAATTATCCACCATTGTTGCGATGCATCGGATAGGGGCGAAAAATTTTTCGCCCCTACATTACATGTCGCTGGTGGGGACATATTTTGCACCGATGGTGGTATTCCAACGTAGGGGCAGACCGCTGTGTCTGCCCTGGTTGTTGCGCCGATCATACGTTCGTTGCGTAGCAAACATGGGCGCACACATCGGTGCGCCCCTAAGGGTGCTGTGCGTGTGTTTTGTACAAATATTCCACCATCGTGTGTTGGTATTTGTAGGGGCGCCGCTTGCTGCGCCCTGATCCACGGTGTTGCGTCGCAAACGCGGGCGCAGCAAGCGGCGCCCCTACGAAATATAAATGCAACGGCATCGTATTGTCCCCCCTACAACACCCCCCGCAGGTAAGTACCGGTAAAGGAGCGCGTCTCCTTCGCGACCTCTTCGGGGGTGCCGCTTGCCACGACATATCCGCCGCCGGTTCCCCCTTCGGGGCCGAGGTCGATTACATGGTCGGCAAGTTTGATCACATCAAGATTATGCTCGATAATCAGCACCGTGTTCCCGGTATCTACCAGACGCTGGATCACCTCCATCAGCTTGCGCACATCATCAAAGTGCAGCCCGGTGGTGGGTTCATCGAGTATGTAGATGGTACGCCCGGTGGCGCGCTTGCCCAGCTCACGTGCGAGCTTCACCCGCTGTGCCTCTCCGCCGGAGAGGGTGGTGGCGCGCTGGCCGAGCTTGATGTATCCCAGACCTACATCGCGTACGGTCTGGAGCTTGTTGTTAATACGCGGGATATTCTCGAAAAAGCGGCTCGCCTGATTCACCGTCATATTCAGCACATCGGCAATGCTCTTCCCTTTGTAGAGCACCTGCAGGGTCTCGCGGTTATAGCGACTCCCGCCACACACCTCGCACTGCACATACACATCGGGGAGAAAGTGCATCTCGATCTTGATCACCCCGTCGCCGTTGCACGCCTCGCAGCGTCCCCCTTTGACGTTGAAGGAAAAGCGCCCCGGTTTGTAGCCGCGCACCTTGGCCTCGGGCAATTGGGCAAACAGATCGCGGATATCTCCGAATACTCCGGTGTAGGTGGCGGGGTTGGAACGCGGCGTACGCCCGATGGGGGACTGATCGATATCCACCACCTTGTCGAGTTGTTTACTCCCTTCTATGCGGCGGTAGGTTCCCGCTTTCTCGCGACTTTTGTTGAGCTCTTGTGCCAATGCACGATACAGGGTATCAATAACCAGGGTCGATTTACCGGAGCCTGACACTCCAGTGATGCAGGTAAGAACGCCGAGGGGGAATTTCACATCCAGATTCTGCAGATTGTTGCTACTTGCACCCTGGATTTCGATATAGCGCTCGCTGTGGCGGCGCTGCGTCGGTAACGGAATCTCTAAAACTCCGTTGAGGTATTTGCCCGTGAGGGATTCCGGATCCGCAAGGATCTCCTGTGGGGTGCCCTGGGACACCACCTTGCCCCCGTTCATCCCCGCCGCCGGGCCCATATCAATTACATGATCAGCATCGAGGATGGTTTCCTCGTCATGCTCCACCACGAGGACGGTGTTCCCCAGATCGCGCAGATGCATGAGGGTGTCGAGAAGGCGACGGTTGTCGCGCTGATGGAGGCCGATGGATGGCTCATCCAGTATATACAACACCCCCATCAGGGAAGAGCCGATCTGGGTGGCGAGGCGGATGCGTTGGCCTTCACCGCCGGAGAGGGTACCGGCGGAGCGATTCAGGGTGAGGTAGTCGAGCCCCACCTGATCGAGAAAGCCCAGACGTTCGTTAATCTCCTTGAGAATGCGACGCCCGATTTCGGCATCCTTGGGGCTGAGTTCCAGATCAGTAAAGAATGCGCGCGCCTGCCCAATGGACATCCGCGTGATGTCATCAATGTTCTTCTCCGCCACGCGTACATGCAGCACCTCGGGGCGCAGGCGTGCTCCGTTACACGTAGGGCAGGGCATGATATCCATGTAGCGTTCGAGCTTTTCGCGCAGGTTGTCGCTGTCACTCTCGCGGTAACGCCGCTCCAGGCTGGGGATCACCCCTTCAAAGGGCTTTTCGTAGTAGTGACGCCGTTCCCCCTGGTCGTAATAAAAGCGGATCGGCTCCTTGCCGGAACCGTACATGAGCACATTTCTGATCTCCTCCGGCAAATCGGCATACGGCGTCTCCACTGAAAAGCCGTAGTGTTGCGCCAATGCATCCAGGAGCTGCTGATAGTAATATGCGCGCCGTGTCACCCAGGGTTCAATCGCCCCTTCGCGCAACGTCATATCGGGGCGGGGGACAATCTGCTCGGGGTCGAAGTAGTTACGCGTCCCCAGGCCGGAACAGTCCGGGCATGCCCCCTGCGGATTGTTGAAGGAGAACAAGCGTGGCTCGATCTCCATATAGGAGAGGCCGCATTCGATACACGAATGCTTTTCCGAAAAGCGCAGGCTCTCTCCATCCACCACCTGAATCTCCACCAGCCCCTCACCGAGGCGCAGCGCGGTTTCCACTGAATCAGCGAGGCGCCCTTCGAGCCCCTCCTTCATAATCAGGCGATCCACCACCACCTCGATAGTGTGCTTCTTCTTTTTATTCAGCTCCGGCGCATCTGCAATTTCATAGATCTTGCCGTCAATGCGCGCGCGTACATAGCCCTCGGCCTGAAGCTGCTTCAATTCGCGTTTGTATTCACCCTTGCGGTCGCGCACCAGCGGAGCGAGTACCAGGAGTTTAGTGCGCTCCGGCAGTTGCATCACCTGGTCCACAATCTGCTGTACACTCTGAGGTTCGATCTCGCGCCCGCAGCGATGACAGAATATCTTGCCCACCCGCGCAAACAGCAGGCGCAGATAGTCGTAGATCTCGGTCACGGTACCTACGGTGGAGCGTGGATTCTTGGAGGTGGTTTTCTGCTCGATGGAGATCGCGGGTGAGAGGCCGTCAATGCTGTCCACATCGGGCTTCTCCATCTGCTCGAGAAACTGGCGCGCGTACGCGGAGAGGCTTTCCACATAGCGCCGCTGCCCTTCGGCATAGATGGTATCGAACGCGAGGGTGGACTTTCCTGAGCCCGAGACCCCAGTGATCACCACAAACTTATCGCGCGGGATCTCCACATCTATATTCTGCAGGTTGTGCTCGCGTGCACCCTTTACAATTATTTTATCTATCATGCATCAACCTTCCTGTGTTTAGCGTCCATGTGCACTGCCATTTCAATGGCGGCTGTCAGACTGCTGGGGTTGGCTCTGCCGGTTCCGGCGAGATCATAGGCCGTGCCGTGATCTACTGAAGTACGGATTATAGGAAGCCCGAGGGTGACGTTGACACCGTCATCGAAGTGGAGCAGCTTCAGCGGAATCAACCCCTGATCGTGGTACATGCACACCACCGCGTCATATGCACCCTGTGCCGCAAAGTGAAACAGGGTATCGGCGCTGTGGGGGCCGCTTGCGTTAATTCTCTCCTGTTGTACCTGTGCTATCGCCGGGGCGATGATGCGCTCTTCCTCATCGCCGAACATTCCTCCCTCACCGGCGTGCGGGTTGAGCGCCAGCACCGCGATACGCGGAGGAGCAACAGGACAGAAGTATTGCTGCAGTGCCGCGTGAGTAACGCGCAGGGTGGCTTCCACCTCCGCCTGAGTGAGGACGGCGGGGACATCTTTCAGCGCCAGATGGGTGGTTACAAGACATACCTTCAGCTTGGATCCCGCGAGCATCATCACCACCTTCTCCACTTCACAGCGCTGCGCCAAAAGTTCGGTGTGTCCGGGGAATTCGCATCCGGCGGCGTGAATCGCCTCCTTCTGGATCGGGGCGGTTATCATCCCCGCCGCATCGCCTGCCTG
>JAWOFA010000085.1:0-17542 GCA_046482505.1 Desulfuromonadaceae bacterium
CAAACAAGGCTTGATGTTATAGGGCCGGATATCGCAGATAAAATTGAAGAGGTAAAACTTAGCGTTAAAGAACAGCAGGATACCCTGGGGCCTCAACTCCAGGCGGAAAATCATAATGCCGTAAAGTATATCCTGACGTTGGTTGTTCTGGCGATATTGGGTGGTATCGGTGCTACATGGATAATTGTACGAAATATTACGCGTCCCATTATTAAAGGGGTTGATTTTGCGCGGGAAATTGCGTTGGGCGATTTCAGCCATCGCATCGAGCAAAGTTCTAATGATGAAATTGGAATGCTTACGCGCGAATTGAACAATATGGCGGAGAGCTTGTCCCAGAATGCTTCAGCCGCAAAGGAGATCGCCAACGGCAATTTAGACGTTACCGTTCGACTCGCATCGGAAAAAGATGAGCTAGGCAGTGCGCTCCAGAAAATGGTTGATGATTTAAATGACAGTTTAGGCCAGGTCCAAGTATCCGGTGAGCAGATCACGACAGCTGCGGGAGAAATAGCGGATTCAAGTCAGGCATTGTCTCAAGGTGCTACTGAATCAGCAAGTTCTCTGGAAGAGATATCCTCTTCCCTTGATGAACTGGCATCACAAACAAAAACCAATGCGGATAATGCCGCTCAAGCCAATTCCCTGGCGGGATCAGCTTCCATGGCAGCCAAAAATGGTAACAAGCAAATGCAGGGTATGGTAGAAGCGATGGAAGAAATTAACGCTTCAAGTCAAAATATATCCCGCATCATCAAGACCATTGACGAAATCGCATTCCAGACCAACCTTCTTGCCCTTAATGCCGCCGTAGAAGCTGCAAGGGCAGGTCAACACGGGAAGGGTTTTGCTGTAGTAGCGGAGGAGGTGCGCAGCCTGGCCTCCCGAAGTGCAAAGGCGGCGCTAGAAACATCTGCATTAATAGAAGGATCGGTGGAAAAAACCAAGAATGGGAGTCAAATAGCTACTCAGGCAGCAGAAGCTCTTCAGGATATAGTCACAAGCGTAGACAAGGTAAATGATCTTATCGGCGAGATTTCAGTTGCGAGTAAAGAGCAATCAGATGGTGTAGATCAAATAAACATCGGCGTTTCACAAATTGATCAGGTTACTCAACAAAATACTGCCAGTGCTGAACAAAGCGCTTCAGCATCGGAGGAACTTTCAGGCCAGGCACAGCAAATGCAGAAAATGTTAAAGCAGTTCAGGCTTAAACAGGGCTACAATAATTCAAACTCTCTTGAATATAGGCCCAAATCTGAAGAAATGCCCGATGCTTTACAACTTTCTACCTGGGGCGCATAGCTGAAAATATTTGTATGCATAAGGTTTCTACAGTACAGGGTGAAAAATAATACGATACTTGTTTCAAGTAAGGCATAAAGGGCAGAAGAGGGAGCAATTACTTTTCCGCCCTTTATGTTCACCATTAAAACCAAAGGCAATTTGCTATGGGGTCCTTTGCACGCTTTAATATATATTCTACCCTTGTTCTGGGCATATTTCTGTTCCTTTCAGTGAGCTATTTTCTCGTTTACATGCCTTATCGCACCTATGTTTTAGAATCCCGCCAGGTTGAGGAGAAATACATAGAAAAAAACAAGGAGCACATAAAAAATGAAATCAATCGAATTATATCAAGGTTTTCCCGCGACCAGAGGCTCCATGAGCAGCAGTGTCAAGATAGACTGAGAAACCATTTGCTGAACTTTAGTATCAGCCTTGATAACTACGCTGGAAGTGATCCGATAGAATTCATTACAAAGTACAACCACATACATGGAAAGCAGGAAATAGATCAGGACCTTGTTAAGAATGAAATATTTTTCGCTTTCAACGAAGACTTCACACTCCTGGAACAACCCTCTGAAAAAGAATACGCCGAATTAGACCTGGCTCCAATACAACGTGATCAAATTATTCAAAAATTAAAAGCATCGAGGCTCAGCCTTCCGGGGGAGGTTTCTGTAATTCAATGGCCTTCGCGCAATCAGGGTAAATCCACGACTCTTTGGGCTACATCTCGCTATATACCAAGGGAGAATATTTATGTTGTTATAGCCATGTCCATGACTCAACTTGAAAAAGCTTTTAAGCGCAGGGTATTGGAATGGCTATCAAGCGTTCGTTTTGGTTCAGACCGCTCCGGGTACTTTTTTATCATGAATCAGCAGGCAAAACCCCTCATGATAGGGACTATGGATCCAGCATATAATAAAGACATGTCTGCGCTCCCTACCCCTGAAAAGATGGAAACCGTTGCGCGTCAGTTTGTAGATATTGCACGCAATGGAGGGGGGTTCAATCGTTTTCGATTCAAAAACCCAGCCCATGATAATGATATGGAAGAAAAGATTGCCTATGTAAAGCAGTTTCCAAAATGGGGGTGGGTTATAGGGACGGGATTTTATATCTCTGAAATTAAAAGCGTGATTGCCGCAGAAAAAAAATCTCTTGCGGAAAAAGCGCAAAAACAGGGCATCGTTTCATACGCAGTAGTTGGCCTGAATCTGCTAATGAGTTTAATAGTAGCTTATTTTGTAAGCCGGCATATTAAGGTGTTGGAAAAAAAACGGGCTCGATACGTTCGCTCTTTGGAAGACTACACAAAATTAATGGATCGCCTTTGCATGATAACGAAGAGCGATTTAAATGGGGATATTACTTATGCGAATGACAATTTTTGTCATGTAATGGGGTTTGAAAAGAAAGAATTGATCGGACAACCTCACAACATTGTCCGGCATCCGGATGTGCCTAAAAAAGTTTTTAAAGACATGTGGGAAACAATTCAAGCCAAACTCCAATGGCAAGGGATTGTAAAGAGTAAAACAAAGCAGGGTAAGGCTACCTTTGCTGACAGTGTGATTTCGCCCATGACAGATGAAGACGGTAATATTACGGAATATATTGCTGCCCGTTACGATATAACAGAACTGCTAGAGTCACGGGACGAAATTGAGCTTGCGTTTGCCACCGATAAACTAACCTCCTTAAACAGCCGCCTGAAACTTATTGAGGATATTGACAGGGATAAAAGAGATAAGTGTTTAATTCTTTTTGATATTGTAGACTTCAAAGGCATTAATAGTGAATTCGGCATCAAGGAGGGTGATCAGATCATTCGTCACGTCAGCGAAGCTATGGTCAACTTCTTTGTCGGTGAGAATCATTATATCTATCGCCTCCACAGTGATGTGTTTGCGCTTTTAAGTTTGACAGCTGACCGGGAATCAATAGTCAAAGAGTGCAAGACCTTCCTCAGCTATCTTTCTGAACGTCCATATTTTTCAGACAAGATATCTTCATTTTCAGTAACACTCGTGGGTGGAATTGCCTGCGGTACTGAAGATCTGATCAACAGAGCTGACGTCGCATTGCATAAGGCCAAGCACGAAAAACAAGTTTTCGAAGTTTACCATGAAGATCATTTTAACCAGACCGGCGGAAGAAACTATTGGATCAATGAGGTTCTGCAGGGTTTGAAGGAAAATAGAATTCTGCCCCACTATCAACCCCTAGTTAATTTGGAGACAAACAGGACGTTTAAATTTGAATGTCTCATGCGTATGGTCGGGAAAAATGGGGATATAATACCTCCAGGGGATTTTCTCCCGATAATAGAGCAAACAAGTATTTATCCCCAGATGACCGAGTGTATTGTTGAAAAGGCGTGTAGTTTTTTTGCCGATCGCACTGAATCGTTTGGGATTAATCTTTCTATAGATGACTTGTTGCGACAAAAAACAGTCGATAGTATTTTAACCATTGCGAAGAAATATAATACAGCGGATAGAATGGTAATAGAGGTCGTAGAAACACAGCATGTGCATAATTTTTCCGCTGCACTGAAAGTACTTGATCTTTTTAACTCCGTAGGGATGCGGGTTGCCATCGATGACTTTGGGAGCGGTTATGCCAATTTTTCCTATTTATCTGAGTTTCCTGCACATTTGGTTAAAATTGACGGTTCCCTCGTTAAAAAAATCAACAACGATCCCAAAACTTATAATCTGGTGAAAATGTTGGTTGAGTACGCGCATAACGAAGGGATGGTAGTAGTAGCTGAATTTGTATGCGATGCAGAAATTTTGCAGACAGTGAAGGAACTCGGCTGTGATTATGGTCAGGGATACTACTTCAGCAAACCGCTCCCCGCTGACCAGATAGACACAATTGAGGTTTAAAAAAGCGAAAGGGCATTATATGTCTCAAATCCTGATAGTGGAAGATAATCCTCTGTTTGGTTCGGTGGTCCAAAAAATGCTGCAACAGCAACTGCAGACTTCTGTTGTGCTGGTTAAATCTTTTGCGGAAGCCAGGGAATGTATCGACAACCCGGAGAACTCCTTTGATGTAGCGCTACTGGATCTGAATCTTCCGGATGCTGAAATGGGAGAAGCTGTTGACTATGCTGTTGCGTGTGGATTGCCGGGCATCGTATTCACCTCGCGTTTCAGTCCGGAACTTCATGAATCTATCTGGTCCAAAGGGGTTGTTGATTATGTTCTTAAAGAAGGCCCCGACAGCCTTAACTACATAGCGAAGCAAATCCGGCGCTTGAAGCGTAATCCCTTTATTAAGGTACTTGTTGTCGATGATTCTCGCACTGTTCGAGAATATCTGGAAAAACTGCTTCGAATTCATCGGTTCCAGGTGCTTACAGCGGAAAATGGGGAGCAGGCCCTTGCTCTTGTAAAAAAACATTCAGATTTAAGTCTGATGCTGGTTGATTACACAATGCCGGGTATGGATGGTTTTGAATTAATTCGTAAAGTAAGACGAAAATACAGCCAGAATGATATGGCCATCATAGGTCTCTCCTCCAGGGAGGATAGATCTCTATCAGCTAAATTTCTCAAGCATGGCGCCAACGACTATACAGCTAAACCATTCTCCCGTGATGAATTCTACTGTCGCGTGCATCAGAATATAGATATGCTTATAAGCATGCGTGAAATCAGAGATCGGGCTGAACGAGATTACTTGACCGACCTTTATAACAGGCGTTACTTTTTTGACCACTGGGGTCACTTTATAGATAAAAAGCGTGAGATAGCCGTGGCTATGCTGGATATTGATTTCTTTAAGAAGGTCAATGATACATATGGACATGATGCTGGTGATGAAGTGTTGCGTGGTGTAGCTAAAACCATAGGTGAAAGCCAGACATCAAAATGTCTCGTTGCGCGTTTTGGCGGTGAAGAGTTCTGCATGTTATTTAACGCAACCGCCGCATTTGCAAATGAATATTTAAACGATTTGTGTCACAAGATTGGGAGTAAAAACATTGAAATTGCTGACGGGCAAACCTTGAATGTAACTATAAGTGTCGGCATGTACTGCGGTGAGTTGCTGGACTTGGATGACATGCTTAAAATCTCAGATCAGAAATTATACCAAGCAAAAGAGAACGGGCGTAATCAGGTTGTTTTGTAGGGTTAAATCACTACTGCCCGGGCAATAATCGAATAGATTTGAGATGCTTACCATTTCTATGGACATCAGGCCTAGACCTTTTCAAGTGATGTCAAAAAACTATCACTTTAAAGAGGTTACAAGGTCGCGCGGTTTTTTACCGGACAGTAGTGACTCCTTATGTTAAGCGCAGTAAAGGGGCGTTGAGTAAATAAGCCCTGCGTTCAATGTTTAAAGCAGGGCTTTACTTCTGCAGGTAGAGTACGTATTCAGTCAGGGCTTCAATCTGTTCACGGGTGAAAACAGATGAAAATGCCGGCATCCCATCTTCCCGTCCATCATGAATAGAGTTGAACACAACATCGCGATCATTGCCGTAGCGGTAGTTGTCTCCTTGAAGTCCCGGCCCGCTGCGCGCACCCATCCCACTCCCGCGTGCACCATGACATGCCGCACAGCGTTGGGAGAAAAGATCTTTGCCGGTGCGTAACATTTGTTGTTGGGGGGTTAATTCCTTGCTCTGGTCGGTGTTGCATCCTCCCAAAAAGAAGCATGCTGCAATGACTAGGCACATGGTCAGGGGATTAAGGATGTAGAAAGGATTTTTTTTGCTCATCTTGGCCTCCGAAATACTCTTGGGTGCTTAAATAAAATATTCGCATCACTTACAAGAATAGCATACATGAATATGATGTAGATGCGTGTTTTGTGAAATTTCGGAGATGTTATGCGGCAATAAAAAGCGGGCTGCAGTTAATGCAGCCCGCTTTCAGAGAGAACTGCTGAGATTATTTCTGCTCGTTTTGTTCGTTGTATTCGCGGCGTTCATCCATAACCTTTACGGCGCAGAACTCTCCGCACATGGTGCAGGCACCATGTTCATCAGCCGCTTTGTTTTCGCTGCGGCGGGTGCGGGCGCGTTCCGGGTCAAGGGCAAGGGAGTACTGTGTCTCCCAGTCCAGCTCTTTGCGCGCTTTGGCCATGGCGTGGTCCTTTTCAATCGCTCCGGGAACCTTTTTAACAATGTCCGCCGCATGAGCGGCAATCCGGGTTGCGATGACCCCTTCTTTGACATCATCGATATTCGGGAGGCACAGGTGCTCGCTCGGGGTGACGTAACATAGAAAGTCCGCTCCGGCCGAGGCCGCCACTGCTCCACCGATGGCGCAGGTTATGTGATCGTAGCCGGCTGACAGGTCAGTAACCAGTGGCCCGAGGACGTAGAAAGGGGCGCCGTTGCAGAGTTTTTTCTGCAGTTTGATGTTGGTTTCAACCTGATCCAGGGGTACGTGTCCGGGCCCCTCGATCATTACCTGAATTCCTGCGTCCCAGGCACGCTTGGTCAATTCTCCGAGGGTCAGGAGCTCCTGCACCTGTGCCCGATCCGTAGCATCGGCGAGACAGCCGGGACGGAAGCCATCTCCGAGGGAGAGGGTGGCGTCGTAGGGACGCACCAGCTCCAGGAGGCGGTCGTAGTATTCGTACAGAGGATTCTCCGCATCGTTGAAGGCCATCCACTTAGCGGTAAAGGAGCCCCCACGGGAAACCACGTCCATCATGCGTCCCTGCTGGTCCATGGCGTCGAGGCTGCGGCGTGTAACCCCGCAGTGGACCGTGATAAAGTCGACGCCGTCATCCAGGTGCTTCTTGATGCCGTCAAAGATTTCATCTACGGTCATTTCAACCATGGCTTTTTTCTTTTTGGAGACGGTATCCACCGCAGCCTGATACAGGGGTACCGTGCCAATGCTTGCACTGGTCTGGGCAATGATCGCGGCACGGGTTTCATCAATGGGGCCACCGGTAGAGAGGTCCATGATGGCATGTGCTCCGGCTTCGATGGCAACCTTCGCCTTTGCAAGCTCGTTCTCAATATTGGTGTCATCTTTGCTGGTGCCGATATTGGCGTTGATTTTGGTAGTCAACCCCTCCCCCACCGCGAGGGGAATGCCGTGGGTGTGCTTCACGTTATGGCAGATACATACGGTACCGGCGGCGACTCGCTGACGCAGGATCTCCGCATCAATTCCTTCAGCTTCTGCGGCCCGACGCAGGGTGTCGGTGATTATTCCCTTACGGGCAGATTCCATCAGTGTCATTGTTTGGTCCTCTCGTGTTGTGAATGAATGCGGCTTTTAAGTGAGTCCGCAGCAACAAAGTGATTTACCGGGCCATGGCCGCGGCCGAGCTCCGGGGCAGTCGTTATCGCAGTGTGGATGAATTCTTTTGCCATCTGCGCCGCAGTTGGGAGGGGGAATCCACGCGCCAACAGAGCGGCCAGGGCAGCGGCAGTGGTACATCCGGTTCCGTGGGTGTTCAGGGTGGCGATGCGCTCTTTTGCCAGTGCCGTGGTGGTGTCGGCATAGCGGAGAATATCCAGGGGTTCCCCTTCAAGATGCCCCCCCTTTACCAGTACGTGCGTTGCGCCCATGCGTTGGAGAGCCTGCGCTGCTTCTTCCATCCCCTTTCTGTCGTTGATCCTAACCCCCGTGAGAACCTCTGCTTCCGGAATGTTGGGAGTCAGTAGATAGGTGAGAGGGAGTATCTCCTCTTTAAATGCGGCCACTGCTTCCGGCTGGAGAAGGTTGGCTCCTCCTTTGGCTATCATCACCGGATCGACAACGTTCAGGGTGGGCGCGTGGCGCAGAACCTCTGCTACCGCCCGGATGATTTCCGCGCTGAACAGCATCCCGGTTTTAACCACATCTGCGCCGATATCCTCAAGTACGGACTGTGCCTGTTGCACCACAAACGCAGGCGGAACCGGGTGGATCCCCTGAACCCCAGTGGTGTTCTGTGCGGTAAGAGCAGTGATAGCACTGCTGGCGTAGCTGCCCAGCAGGGTTACGGTTTTGATATCTGCCTGAATCCCCGCACCGCCGCCAGAATCGGAGCCCGCAATCGTCAGCACTCGCCCTATGGGCGGAGAAGTGACTGCACAACCGGGACTGCGTCGAAACATAAGACTCATCTCACGCGCTACAACATCGGGGCGTGGTGCGTTCATCACTGCAGAAACCACGGCTGCAGAACACGCACCCTGGCGGATCACCTCTGGGAGGTTTTGTGCATGGATTCCACCGATGGCGACCACAGGTATATCCACCGCGTTGCACACCCTGCCTAGTTCCTCAAGACCGATGTGAACAGCATTGCCCTTGGTGTTGGTAGGGTAGACACTGCCGCACCCGATGTAGTCGGCACCGTGATCCTGAGCACGCTGTGCCAGGGCTACACTCTGGGTCGAAACCCCGATTATCGCCTGTTCCCCCAGTTGTGTCCGGGCATGCGCCACCTCTCCATCATCCTGACCCAGATGGACACCGTCTGCACCAAGTTGCTGCGCCAATTCGACATTGTCGTTAACGATAAAACACGCTCCGTGCTCATGACACAGCTCTTTAAGTTTGTTGCCCAGCTGGAATTGGCGGGCAGCAGGGGCATATTTGTCCCGCAGTTGTATAATTGCCGCCCCCCCACTGAGGGCAAGTTCGGTAGCGGCGAGAATTTCCTCCTCCGTACCATCCTGAGTAATTACGTAGAGTCCGTGAATTTTATGCTTTTGCTCTGCAGGGTGCATAGTCGCATATTCTCCCATAAAAAAAGCCGCACCCGGGCGGGGTTGCGGCTAAAACACTTGGGTAAGTGTGTGTTTAATGTCGCTTCCCTACGCCGGTATAACCCGGATCAGGTTCCAAGGGTCGCTCAAACGAGCTCTCAGTGGAATTAACCACTCCCCCAGCATCAAGTTTTTGTCACCCTAAGACATCTGCGAGAAGGTGTCAACTGCCTGTGTAGAATAACTTTACACCTGTCATTGCACCATGGTACAAGAAATCCCATTCCATCAGGGCGGCGAATCATCTTCAAAAGACCTGCGCCTCCCTCTCTTTTGCACATTTATTTAATCCTCTATACGTATCATATCCGACCATGCATTATGCGCATCGCCCTACCCGGGTAGAAATAGATCTGGCCGCTCTGCGGCATAACTATCTCCAGCTAAGCCGTCGTACTCCAGCTGAAGTGGATATCATGGCGGTAGTGAAGGCTGATGCATATGGGCACGGAGCAGTATTTGTCGCCCAGACCCTGCAGGAAGCCGGAGCATCTATGTTTGGTGTGGCCATCGCGGAAGAGGGATTGGAACTGCGCCGCGCCGGAATTATGAAGCCCATTCTGGTTTTGGGGGGGGCGTGGCCCGGACAGGAAGATATTGTCCTGACTGAGCGTATGCACACCACGGTGTTTGAATATGCACAACTGGAGCGCCTCAACAGCGCTGCAAAACGCCAGGGTCGCAGATGTGCGTGTCACATCAAGATCGATACCGGCATGGGGCGTCTCGGACTTCAGCTGGAAGATCTCCCCGGCTTTCTCGCCCATCTTAGACACTTCCCCCATATAGATTGTGTCGGGGTGATGAGCCATATGGCTCTGGCGGACGAGCCTGAGCATCCGCACAACGCCGTTCAGATGGAGGTATTTGCGCGTGCGGTGGAGCAGATTAGGGCGGCTGGTTTCTCGCCACAGTATCTGCATACCTACAACAGTGCCGCCAGTTTTGCTCCCCCTTCATCCATGTGCAATCTGCTTCGACCGGGGATATCCCTCTACGGAGGCCAACCCCTCGCAGCTACGCGTCTTGATTTGCATCCAGTGATGAATTTCCGCACCCAGATTGCGCACCTCAAGTGGCTACCGCGCGGGCGTGGAGTTTCCTACGGGCAGCACTTCACCGCCACCCGCCCCACCCTGGTTGCGGTGGTACCGGTGGGATATGCGGATGGCTATAATCGCCTGCTATCCAACGGCTTTGAGGCCATTGTAAACAAATGCAAGGTCCCGGTGATTGGCAATGTATGTATGGACTGGACCATGCTGGATGTAACAGAAGTTCCCGGGGTTGCAGAGTACGACGATGTAACCCTGCTGGGGTGCGAAGGGGATGTGTGTGTATACGGCGAAGATTGGGCAGAGCGCATCGGTACCATCTCCTACGAGGTGTTCTGTCAGGTGAGTAAGCGTGTTCCGCGTGTGTACCTTCCAAGCGCTGCTAAGGATGACACCTCCAGCTCTGAGTGTGAAGCATGCGGGCACAAGGCTGCAGATAAGCCCGAGAACCTTGAATAAAGCAGAGATGTCTGATATGTGCGGGGATAATAATGCGCTGATGTTCGCCCTCGATATGGGTACCACCACCCTTGCGGGCCAGCTTGTGGATCAACGTGGGCATATCCGTGCTCATGCATCGGTGTTCAACCCCCAGCAGGCGTTCGGGCAGGATATAATACGGCGTCTCGAACATGCGACCACGGTGGAAGGGATGGATGAGTTGCGTGAAGCTCTCAGGCGCGGCGTAGCTGAGGTGCTTGATGTTTTGTGTCAGGATGCCGGAATAGAGGCCTCGACGATACAACGTGCAGTTGCAGCGGGGAATTCGGGTATCAGCGTGCTCGCTCGTGGTTCCAATACCGCAACACTTCTGCGGCCTCCGTATCGCCCCGATTCCCGCGCTGGAGTCGATCTCGCTGTCGCCGGACTGAAGGTGCCGCTGTATCTGCTTCCCCTCGTGGGCGGATATGTCGGAGGCGATCTCCTTGCGGTCTTGTATGGGCTGGATAATCCTCCGGCCGGCTCTCTGGTTGTAGATGTGGGGACCAATGCAGAGATGGCACTCTTCGATGGTAAGCGCTGGCTCGCAACCTCCGTTGCCGCAGGTCCGGCATTCGAGGGGGGGAATCTCAGTTGCGGCATGCCTGCTCAGCCAGGTGCGGTGCGCGGCGTACAGGTTGAGGATGAGCGCTTCAGCCTGGATGTAATTCCTGCACCGCACACCAACGCCGGGCATGTGTCTGCGCTGGGAGTGTGTGGCAGCGGGGTGGTGGAAGCCCTGGCGGCAGCATTGGAACACGATCTGGTGGGACATGATGGCACCATTGCAGACCCGGATGAGGTGGATACCAATCTGGCTCGCTATATAGGATTTCAAGCTCGTATGCCCGGAGGCTCGCAATCTGCTACTGAAGAGGGGCAGGCCTATGTGCGAATATATCGGGATGCACGTGTCGATCTGCGCCTCACGCAGGAAGACATTCGCCAGCTTCAACTCGCCAAAGGGGCGGTATATGCGGGAGCCGAGTGCCTTATGCAGCGTGCGGCGCTCGAGCCTGCAGCGCTGCAGCACGTGTACATCACCGGCGCCCTGGGAGGATCCATCCAGCCACAGGTGCTGAACTCAATTGCCCTGCTGCCCCAATATATGATAAAAAAAGTTGATTTTGTCCGTGATGGGGTACTCCAAGGGTTGGTTCGTTTTCTGAAAAGCGAAGACGGAAAAAATGAAGTGGAAAACATGGGTAAGCATATCCAGCTCTATCCCCTCTCTGGAACCCCCGCATTTGAAAGCGCCTTTGTACGCGCATTGAATTTTTAACATCTCCGTTTTTCCTAACCCCGGTAAGGTAAGAAGGTGGGCAGAAGCGGGGTTAAGGCCCGGACGGATAGGTTGCGTACATGAATTTTTAACGCGCGCCAGCCTGATTTTCCTTGTCTGTATGCGCATAAACACGTAAACATAAGCGTCTTAGTCTGAATTGACGCACTTGCTTGAAATTTAATATAGTGGGAAAGGATTAGACATGGCTGTAATCAAACGTGCACTGATAAGCGTTTCTGACAAAGAGGGTATTGTAGATTTTGCCCGCGTCCTGGCCGATTTCGGGGTGGAGATTCTTTCCACCGGCGGGACCGCGAAGCTATTGCGCGACCAGGGGTTGGAGGTCAAGGACGTCGCTGACTATACCGGATTTCCTGAAATGCTCGACGGCAGGGTGAAGACTCTGCATCCAAAGGTTCATGGTGCGCTGTTGGGCTTGCGCGATAACCCGGCGCATACGGATAAGATGGAGGAGCACGGGATTGAGCCCATCGATATGGTAGTGGTGAATCTGTATCCGTTTGAATCTACCGTAGCTAATGATGGCTGCAGCCTCACGGATGCGATCGAAAATATCGACATTGGAGGCCCGACCATGCTGCGCAGCGCTGCAAAGAACAATCGCTTTGTTACCGTTGTGGTGGATACCGGTGATTACGCCTGCATTGCGGAAGAGATGCGCACCAATGGCGGTGCAGTATCGGAGCAGACCAACTTCCGCCTTGCGGTTAAGGTATACCAGCACACCGCTGCGTATGATGGCGCCATCTCCAACTGGCTCGGGTGTCGCACCGGCGCAGAGCAGAGCAGATTCCCTTCTGCTCTTACCCTGCAGTTTCAACAGAAGCAGGTTATGCGCTACGGAGAAAACCCCCATCAGGACGCGGCTTTTTACGTGGAGAAGGGCAACACCCAGTCCAGCGTGGCAACGGCTACCCAATTGCAGGGCAAGGCGTTGTCCTACAACAACATCGGTGATACCGATGCAGCGCTTGAGTGCATCAAGCAGTTTGATGAATCTCCCGCATGCGTCATAGTCAAGCACGCAAATCCCTGTGGAGTCGCAGTTGGGGATGATCTCCTCAGTGCGTATGAGCGTGCCTTCAGCACTGATTCCGAATCTGCCTTCGGCGGCATTATCGCGTTTAACCGTACACTGGACGCAGAGACCGCTAAGGCGATTGTGGAGCGCCAGTTTGTTGAGGTTATTATTGCGCCGCAGGTATCTTCAGAAGCGGTGGAAGTGGTGAAAGCAAAGAAAAATGTTCGTCTGCTCGAATGCGGTTCCTGGACCGGGGAAAATCCCAGCCGTCTGGAGTTCAAGCGTGTCAATGGTGGTCTCCTGGTACAGGATCTCGATCAGGAGCTCACCCGGGAGATGAAAGTTGTCACCAAACGCCAGCCCAGCGACAAAGAGATGGAAGATATGCTCTTCAGCTGGCGGGTGGCCAAATTCGTGAAATCCAACGCCATTGTATACGCCCGCGACGGGATGACCATCGGGGTTGGAGCCGGACAGATGAGCCGGGTCAACTCCGCGCGCATTGCCGCTATCAAGGCCGAGCAGGCCGGTCTTGAGGTGAAGGGCTCAGCTATGGCGTCGGATGCTTTTTTCCCATTCCGTGATGGGCTCGACAATGCCGCCAAGGAAGGGGTTACCGCGGTAATCCAGCCGGGTGGCTCCATTCGCGATCAGGAAATTATTGATGCTGCAGACGAACATGGCATTACCATGGTATTTACCAGCATGCGTCATTTCCGCCATTAAAGTCGAAGCGGCGGCGGATATACGGAACACAAGCACATGAAACCGTCGCCAAAGCGTCGGATGATAACGGTTAGCAGGAGAAACTGATGAATATTCTAGTTGTAGGCGGCGGAGGTCGAGAGCACGCCTTAATATGGAAAATCGCCCAGTCTGAAGAGGTGGATAAGATATTCTGCGCCCCGGGTAATCCCGGAATTGCGGAACTTGCTGAAGTGGTACCTATTGCGGTTGATGACATTGATGCGCTGTATGAATTTGCCCTCTCCAAGCAGATCACTCTAACCGTCGTGGGGCCGGAGCTTCCCCTCACCCTGGGGATTGCGGATAAATTCCGTGACGGAGGGCTGGATGTGTTTGGACCAAGTAAAGCCGCAGCTCAGTTGGAAGGGAGTAAGGGCTTTTCCAAAAACATTATGCAGAAGTACTCTATCCCCACCGCAGCGTATGCATCCTTTACTCAGCGTGATGCGGCAGTGGAGTATGTCCGTGAGCAGGGTGCCCCTATTGTAGTGAAGGCCGATGGCCTTGCCGCCGGCAAAGGGGTGATTCTGGCGCAGACCGAAGCAGAAGCGATTGAAGCCATAGATGATATTCTGGTGCAGGGCAAATTCGGCGCCGCCGGTGAGGCTGTGGTTATTGAGGAGTTTCTCTACGGCGAAGAGGCATCGTTCTTTGCCTTTACCGACGGCAAAAATATCCTGCCCCTCGCTTCATCCCAGGATCACAAGCAGATTTTTGATGGCGATCAAGGACCGAATACAGGGGGTATGGGAGCTTATTCCCCGGCACCGGTGGTTACCGAAGCCCTGTATCAGCGCATTGTAGCTGAGGTGGTACAGCCTACCATTGATGGTATGGCTGCCGAAGGGACGCCCTATCAGGGGATTCTGTTCGTGGGTCTTATGATCGATGGAGACAACTTCAAAGTGCTTGAATTCAACGCGCGTTTCGGCGATCCCGAAGCCCAGCCGCTGCTGTGCCGCATGAAGTCCGACCTGGTACCGGTGCTGCAGGCATGTGCGCGGGGTGAGCTCAACGTATCCGAACTCGAATGGTACGAGCGCGCTGCCGTGTGTGTGGTGCTCGCTGCAGGAGGGTATCCCGGCAGCTATCCCAGGGGGGATGAGATCAAGGGCATCGATGCTGCCAACGCTATTGAGGGTGTCCACGTTTTCCATGCCGGAACTGCCAGCCTGGATGGGTGCATTGTAACCGCAGGCGGACGTGTTCTTGGCGTAACCGGCTGGGACGACACCATTGAAGCGGCAATCGAGAAAGCCTATGCCGGCGCGGCAAAAATCAATTGGAAGGGCATGCAGATGCGCCGCGATATCGGGCAGAAAGCCCTTAAACGTACGTAACTCTCGACATGAATTAAACATGTGAAGAAAGTATCCGTAAAGAATCAGAGTTCTGCCACGCAAATCTAACCAATGATACCAGATAAGGAATTAGACACATGGAAAAGCCAGTAATTGGAATACTGATGGGAAGTGATTCTGACTACGAAGTGATGCGTGAAGCTGCACGTGCACTGAAGGAATTTGACGTACCGTTCGAAATGCTTGTATCCAGTGCTCACCGCTCACCGCAGCGAACCCTGGAGTACGCTGCAAGCGCGCGCGAGCGTGGTATCCGCGCTTTTATCGTGGGCGCCGGGGCTGCCGCACATCTGGCCGGGGTGGTTGCATCCAAAACTACTTTACCCGTGATCGCTGTCCCCATTGACAGCACCGCCCTCAAGGGACTCGATGCTCTGCTCGCAACCGTGCAGATGCCCGGGGGAATCCCCGTGGCGAGTATGGCTATCGGCAAAGCCGGAGCAAAGAATGCCGGGCTTTTTGCGGTGCAGCATCTTGCCGCTACGGATGCAGACCTTGCAGCGCGCCTGGACACATCGCGCAGTACCATGGCCGAAGGAGTTGCCGAAAAAAGTGAACGCCTGCAGCAGCGTCTGAGTGCAGACGGACTGGCATAATTTTAACCACAGCTGGCGCGACGGAGGCGGCGCCCGCACCAGCGAAGGAGAACCAGAATCTTGAGTCAAAAACAGCACAGCATATTGACAACACTGTGGGATTTTTTCTGTTCCCTGAAATTGTCGATCTTTTGCCTGATAACCCTGGCGGTTACTTCTATAATCGGAACCGTCATCCAGCAGAATCAGACGAAAGAACAATATCTTAAGGTCTATGACCCGGATACCTACGAACTTCTCAACAATCTGCAGATGTTCGATATGTACCATTCCACCTGGTTTATCGGGCTGCTGATCTTATTTTGCATCAATCTCATCTGTTGCTCCATTAAGCGTCTGCCGCGCGTATGGAGAATGGTTACCCGTCCGGCTCTGGTGCCGAGCAATGCTGCGTTGGAGGCATTCTCCAATACCGCCGAACGCAGTGTGCGCGGGAATATTGGTGATGTGCGCGCCCGGATGGAGGAGTTTGTTAAAGAGCACTTTGCGCCAACACGCTGTAGCGAAACTGATGACGGTGTGTATCTGTATGCAGAGAAGAACAAATACGCGCGCTTTGGTGTATATGTTACCCATCTCTCCATTCTGATCATTTTTATCGGGGCGATTATCGGCAATGTCTTTGGTTATAAGGCCTACGTCAACATCCCCGAAGGTGATTCTGTGGACAAGGTGTGGCTGCGCAGTGGTGAGCCCATAGATCTGGGATTCAAGGTAGCGTGTGAAGATTTTTCCGTGAGCTTTTACGAAAACTCTCAGCGTCCCAAGGAATACAAAAGTATCCTAACCGTTGAGGAAAATGGTGAAGTGGTGGTGGACAAGCGTCCCATCGTGGTCAACGATCCTCTTACCTATAACGGCATTACCTTTTACCAGTCCAACTACGGCCCTGCCGGCTCGGAGATCATGACCATCAAGGTTAAACTCCGCGGCGAGGACAAGGCACAGGCATTTACCCTGCGCCGGGGCGAAAAGGCAGAGTTGCCCGACGGAACCAGTGTAACCGCTGCCGACTTTACCCAGTCATACCGTAACTTTGGACCAGCGGCACGCCTGAACGTCCAAAAAGTAGGAGAAGAGGCTACCTCCGTTATTGTATTCAAGAACTTTCCCGAGTTTGATAAACAGCGCAAAGGCACCTACCTTTTCTCCCTCGAGGAGTTTGATCAGCGCTATTACACCGGTCTCCAGGCCACCAAAGATCCCGGCGTCTGGGTCGTTTGGCTTGGTTGTACCCTCCTTGTGGTGGGGTGTCTGATTGCGTTTTTTGTCTCCCATCGACGCATATGGGTTGTCCTGCGCGAGAAGGATGGCAAGGTGCATGTGCGCCTGGTTGGGACATCGCATCGCAATCAGCCAGCCTTTGAGCTCTACTTTGATAAACTCAAAGAAGTGTTTAATAAAGAACTGGCGTAAGCCGGTCAGAATACAAAAGGGGTATCTACCATGACTAGTGGAGCATTATTTAATCTTGTAACAATCGGCTACTTTGCCGCAATGGTAATGTTTATCGGGTTTCTGGCTACGCGCAGCTATGGCGTGGCGCGCCTCGCAAGCTGGACTGCAATTGTCGGATTCGTTTTGCATACCGTGGGGATCGGCCTGCGCTGGTACGAGACCTATCAGATTCCCGGGGGTGAAGGCTATGCCCCCATGTCTAATCTGTATGAATCGGTAGTGTTTTTTGCCTGGACCATTCTCCTCATCTACATCCTCATTGAGTGGAAGTATAATCAGAAAGCCGTGGGCGCATTTGTATTGCCGTTCGCATTCCTCTCCATGTCGTGGGCGCAACTCTCCCTCGATTCCACCATCTCCCCTCTGGTGCCGGCGCTGCAGAGCAACTGGCTCACCTATCACGTAATTACCTGTTTCCTCGGCTATGCCGCGTTTGCAGTGGCGTGCGGGGTTTCGATCATGTATCTGATAAAGGTGCGTA
>JAWOFA010000139.1:0-5811 GCA_046482505.1 Desulfuromonadaceae bacterium
AGGAACTGCCATGCTGCGATGTCCTGGGGTAAAATATCGTTCATCCCCTTGATGCCGGTAATACTCACGTGGATCTCCTTCTATTAAGGCTGTTGTGTGGATATTTAGAAATATATGTAGTTACAGAAGAGGCTCTTGCAAAAGTCGTCATCCTCGTGAAAACGGGGATCCAGTTTTTGGGTCAGGCCCGAGATCTTCTGGATTCCCGCCTACGCGGGAATGACGGGCACTGGATTTTCGGTTTTATGCAAGAGGCTCAGAAGTGTCGTTTAAGCCAAGCCTGGAAAGCTTTATCCCAAGCGGGATGCTATCAATATGCCGTTATGCTATTGCTGTCAAGGGTTTGTACGCGCAATTTTCGAGCTTTTCACTTCCCACCCCTTGCCGCTGGTGCTGAACTGTACTGTCCCGTGAATGTCGGTGCGCCACAGAGGAATATCGGCTTTATTCAGCAGATCGCAGATGTAGGTATTGGGGAACCCGAAATGATTGTAGTGCCCGCAGCTGACAACCGTGTGGCTGATGTCCCAGGTTTTGAGCCAGCGGAGCGGCAGGGAGTTACGGCTGCCGTGGTGGGGTAATTTGAATAGCGTAACGGGCGAGGGTGATTCCATCTTGACCAACTGTGCCATACCGTCTGTTTCGAGATCGCCGGTAAGGAGGAACCCTTCCATGCCGTAACCTCCAAAAACGCCGATGGAACGTTCATTAACTTCCGGGTTGCTCTGCTTTGGAGTATGCAGGTAAATGTATTCATCTAATTGAACCAGTCCTTCGGGGAGTTTTACCACCGGCGGTGCCGCGGGGTGGTGCAGAACTTGGCGCAGATCGGGATTAAGGTTACGCCGTTGGATGCCACTTAAAAATACCGTGGTGGGGAAATAGCGCAGTATGTGGTGCAATCCCTTGCTGTGGTCGGGGTGGTCGTGGGTGAGGATTACCGCATCCAGATGTGATACCCCGAGACGCTGAAGTGCAGGGGCGATCAGCTGTGCGCCAGTATCAAAGGAGTCGGAGTAGAGGCCGCCGCCATCTACCAGATAGTTTCTATCCTCCGGGGTCTGGATCAGAAACGCGTCCGCTTGCCCAATGCTTAAGGCACTCAGGCGCAGTTTGCCGGAGTCAGGCTGCGGATACATCCCTATGAGGAACAGAATAAGAGCCGCGCCTAGGCCCGCAACGCCTGATCTGCGTCGACGCGCGGCCCAGAGAACAAGGCTTGCACAGGCCAGGCTGAACGCAGTAAATCCCCATGGGGATAGATATATATACCGCCCCGTAAGCGGACCTGTTGCCAGGGCTTTACCCCATTCGAGAATCTGGGTTATGAGGGTCGCACTTAGTTCAAGAGGGGGCAGGCCAAGCTCTGGCGCTACACTGAACAGGGCGGTAGCGCTCAGGGTGAGAGGGAGAACGATAAAGCTTACCAGAGGGACGGCAAGAATGTTGTTGAGCAGGCCCGCAGGTGCGAGGGTGTGAAAATGCCACAAAGCGAAAGGCGCGGTAGCGAGACACGCTGTATAGGAGGTCATGAATAGAAGAAGCAGCGCGCGCTTCCATCCGGGATGCAGGCGGCGATGCCATACGGGAAGCACCAGAAGCAGCCCTCCGACCCCGGCAAAGGAGAGTTGAAATGAGGCGGATTGGAGTGCGAGTGGATCGGCAATGAGGATCAGGGCTGCTACCAGTATCAGAATTGCACTCGGACGTGTGCGGTAGTTTAGGAGCGCGAGCAGTGCTGCAATCCCGAGCATCACGGTGGCACGCAGAGTGGGGAGAGCGCTGCCGCTGAGAAGTAGATATAGAATTACAAACGGCAGGCACAGCAGCGGAGTGGCTTTCTGCACAGGCTGCCACAGGAGTAAGTAGGTGCTGCGCCTGTATAGCCACTGGATCAGAGCGTATACGCAGGCGGCGATCATCCCCAGGTGAAGCCCGGAGATGGAGAACAGATGCGAGAGTCCGGTAAAGGCAAGGGTTTGGCGCTGCTCGGGACTGAGGCGCGTTTTCTCTCCAAGGGCGAGACTGAGCACGTATGCAGCGGAATCAGGTGGGAGGAGCGCGGCAATATCGGCACCGGTGCGCTGGCGCCAGCGTGCAATCCGAGCGCTGATGGATATGGGATGTTTGGGCGCCATGCGCGCTATGGTATCTCCATCGTCAATAAAACCAGAGGCGATTATATCCCTTTGAAGCAGATAGCGCGTGTAGTTAAACTCCCCCGGAGTACCGAAGGGGCGCGGCTTCCTCAACCTGCTGCGCAGATAGATGTGGTCGCCGGGATAAATTCCGGGGTTGCCACTTGCGACGTGAATTCGCACTTTCATCCCCCTGGCGTCCGCTTTGTGATCTGCCTGTCGAATTGAGTTGACCAGCATATCCATACGCCAGCGTTGGGGTTGTTTTTCAACCCGGAGCACCTGACCTTCGAGCACAACCTGTTGGTTTTCAATTTCATGTATCAGGTTCAAATGGTAGGGGATTGGACTGAGCGTCATCCATGCGCCTATGCCTCCCCATACCAGAGCTGTAGATATTATCAAGGTGGGTGTCGGGCGCCTGCGATAGAGGAGATAAACCAGAATGGCCAGAGCTACTATTTGTAGAGTGGGGAGGTCCGGAAAGCGTAAAGTGACTACTGCTGTTACGCCTGAAATAAAAGCAATAAGAGGAGCCAGAAGATGGGGAAAGTTTGAGGATGAGGTGGATATGGGGCTATCGCAGTTGCGCCGTGGCGCTTTCATTTTGTCGTGTATCTTGCGATAAAGTGTGCCGAAAACCACTGTACGCACCTGCTGTTTTGTGTTTGGGGTGCCTAGAACATGAAACGGCGCATCCCTACGTTCAATATCATCCCCGCTGCGATCATGGTTGTAACCATACTGGTGCCACCATAGGAGAACAGGGGTAACGGTACACCTACTACGGGGAGTAATCCCATAACCATTCCAAGGTTAACGATAGCGTGCCAGAAGATAATGCTGGTGGCACCGATAGCCAGGTACATGCCGAAATTGTTAGCGGCCTTGTGTGCCACCAGAATCCCCCGGAAGACAATGAGCATATATAGAGAGAGGAGGATGAGTGCGCCAGCCAGGCCCCATTCCTCGGCAAAAACTGAAAAGGCAAAATCAGTATGGCGTTCGGGTAAAAATGAAAGCTGTGACTGTGATCCCTGCATGAACCCTTTGCCCCAGAAGCCGCCACTGCCGATGGCTATTTTGGATTGAATGATATGGTATCCACTCCCCAGAGGATCGCGCTCCGGGTCGAGAAAGGTGCGGATCCGGGCACGTTGGTAGTTATGGAGTAGAAACCATCCCCCAACTCCAATGGCTACACAGGCGCTGCCCAGCCACGCAAGGGTAGGTGGGCGGATGCCTGAAAACAGTGCCATGGTAGCACCGATAAACAATAATAGCATAGCCGTACCCAGGTCCGGTTGCTTCATCACCAGCAGAACCGGGACAAAGAGAATCAGCCCCGGAACTACGAGATCGCTTAATCTGTTACCGTCTGGATGTTCGTGTCTGCTGAAATAGTGCGCCAGCATTATTACAATCACCGGTTTCATGATTTCACTCGGTTGGACATTGAATAGACCCAGGTCGAGCCAGCGCGTTGCCCCCATGTTGGTTTCGCCGAGAATGAACACCGCCACCAGCATTGCGGTACATACCAGATAGGCCGCCGGCCCCAGGTGAAGCAGATGACGATAGTCAATCATGGATATTGCCGCCATAACCATTAAGCCTATCCCGAGCCAATATGTCTGTTTTAGGTATAGAGGGGTTGCGGCAGGATTCCAGCCGGAGGTGGCGCTGTAGAGGTTGGCAACCCCAATCCCTGAAGTCAGCAGGATCAGGCCTATCAGGCTCCAGTCCAGATTTGTTACTAAACGCCGATCAAACATATATCTCTTTTACCTCTTCAGTTCTCAGCTGAGGCTGACTTTGTATCCCCCACCGTCTGAGATGGCTCTTCAAGGTCAAAATACTCCAACAGCAGCGCACGCGTTACGGGGATTGCAGTTTTACTCGCGTGCTCTCCGTGTTCTACAATAACCGCGGTGGCAATTTCGGGATTATCCGCCGGGGCATACGCAATAAACAGGGCATGGTCGCGGTGCATATAGATGATTTCCTCCTCCGATATGTCCTCCTCGTCATCAGCGGCAAGGCTGATAACCTGGGCAGTACCGGTTTTCCCTGCAATGCGCAGTCCGTCGATGCGGCAGGATCTTCCCGTGCCGCGTGGATCGTGCACTACGGCTTCAAGGCTCGCCTGCACCTGGGCTATCGCTTCCTGGGGGATGGTGCTTTTATGTAAAACTTCAGCGCGTGATTCAGTCTCTTGGGTAGATATGTTGGTGGAGACGTTTTTAACTATATGCGGCCGGTAGAGCGTGCCACCGTTGGCCACGGTCGCGGTCATCAGAGCCAGTTGCATGGGGGTGGTCAAAACATAACCCTGTCCAATGCCGGAGATGGCCGTTTCCCCCCTATACCAGGGTTCGTTGAGGCGGCGGCGTTTCCACTCTCGATCCGGGATAAGACCCTCGCGTTCGCTACCCAGGGGTAGATTGTAGCTTTGATCCATCCCCAGGTCCCTGGCCATGGCGGCTATGCGGTCAATCCCCAGGCGCATAGACATGTGGTAGAACCATACATCGCAGCTTTCGCGCATTGCCTTTTTAAGATTTGTCGGGCCATGCCCGGTGCGCTTCCAGCAGCGGAAATCGCGCTTGCCGATTTTGGTTTTGCCCTCGCAGTCGATAAGTTCATCCACTCTGCTTATTTCAGGATGCGTCGCTGCTAATAATGAGGTAACGGGTTTAAAGGTGGAGCCGGGAGGATATTGACCGCCAATGGCGCGGTTTTGCAACGGATTGCGCGGATGGTTGAGGAGTTCAAGCCAGTCGTTAGAGCTGATCCCGTTGGTGAATATATTCGGGTCGTATGCTGGGCTGCTGACCATGGCGAGAATTTCCCCACTGTTCACATCCAGCACCACGGCAGCCCCAGCCATCTCTTCGAGTTCCGCCTGTGCACGGATCTGCAGATCTTTATCCAGGGTGAGGGTGAGGTTCTTCCCCGGAACAGGGGGGGTCTTGACGCGCTGGCGCATGAGTTTCCCTCTTACATCCACCTCTACCAGGAGTTGCCCGTCAATCCCGCGCAGAGTGCTGTTGTGGTGTTTTTCCAGGCCGCTTTTGCCCAGCATATCTCCGGCTCGATAGGTGGAGTTTGCGTGTTGCTGTTTTAATTCTTCGGCACTGATCAGCCCCACGTGGCCGAATATATGCGCACCGGCATTGTTACATGGATAGCTGCGCACCGGTTTGGTCTCGATGATCATCCCCTGTAGATAGATGGAGTTTTCACTGAGTTTTTCCACCTGGGTGCGTGAAATTCCGCTCTTAAGCGGGATGGGCAGGTAGCGGGGGAAATATTCATATTTTTCCCAGTTCTGCTGGATTTCCTCCACTTGGCATTCAAGTACTTCCGCAATGCGCTGAATGAGTAAATCCTTGTCGGTTACGTCCTGACGCAGGGCAGAGACGGTAAACGAAGGACGATTCCCCACCAGGATCTCCCCGTGGCGATCGTAGATAGTGCCGCGCGGCGCGGCTATCGGTAGATATCGGGTGCGATTTCTCTGAGCCAGATTTTCAAAGTGTTCGGCTTTAATAACCTGTAGATACCACAGACGCGCAGCGATAAGGAGAAAGAACAGCGCAACTGCAAATAAGAGCCATTCGAATGCGCGTTTTCTCCCCTGGTCATCTGGGAGGGGTGCATGAACAGGCAT
>JAWOFA010000167.1:0-5659 GCA_046482505.1 Desulfuromonadaceae bacterium
CGCTGGACCGGCATTCCCCTGACGCGTCTCCTCGAAGGGGAGCGTGAAAAGCTCCTCAATCTGGACAAACATCTGCATGAACGTGTAATCGGGCAGGACGCAGCGGTACAATCGGTGGCGGATGCGGTGATCCGTTCGCGTGCCGGGATCAAGGATCCGAGCCGCCCCATGGGATCATTCCTCTTCCTCGGGCCCACCGGGGTAGGAAAGACGGAACTCGCGCGCGCTCTGGCGCAGGCGCTGTTTGACAGCGAAGAGCACATGGTGCGTATCGATATGTCAGAGTACATGGAGAAGTTCAGCGTCAGCCGCCTCATAGGTGCTCCTCCGGGCTATGTAGGCTACGAAGAAGGGGGGCAGCTTACCGAAGCGGTACGGCGCAAGCCCTATTCGGTAGTATTGCTCGATGAGGTGGAAAAGGCGCATAATGAGGTGTTCAACGTCCTCCTGCAGATCCTCGATGACGGGCGTGTCACCGACAGCCACGGCCGTACGGTGAATTTCAAGAATACCGTTATCATCATGACCTCCAACCTCGGGTCGGAGTTTCTCCTTCAGGATGAAGGTAAAGAGGGGGAGATCAGTGAAGAGACGCGCAAGCAGGTGTATCAGCGCCTGCAGCAGCACTTCCGTCCGGAGTTTCTCAACCGTATTGATGACACCATCCTGTTCAGCCCCCTGACCCGCAGGGAACTCGATCAGATAATCGAGCTCCAGGTGGCTCAGGTGCAGAAGCGTCTGGATGAGCGCCGCATCGAGATCAAACTTAGCGATGCGGTGAAACAGCATATCTGCGAGCGTGCCTATGATCCCCACTTCGGTGCGCGTCCGGTGAAGCGTTTCCTCCAGCATGAACTCGAAACCCGCATAGGGCGTGGCATCATCGGCGGGGATATCCCCGATGGGAGCGTGGTAGAGGTAGTGCTGGAAAATGACGCCTTAGCCCTGCAGGTACAAAAAGGGAGCGAAACAGAGGCGTAGGCGGGTAATTCAGGCTCAAAATGTCGGGGCGAAAAATTTTTCGCCCCTTGCTTAAAGCAGTGCCGGGGGCACCTGGTATTCACACGGGATTCCCACCTGACACAGACCGCACGGGGTATCGCCGAGATCAAAGTGTTCGTGTACATAGGGGGCGGTGGTCTGGCGGATGTAGCGAAAGCACGCCTCTTTGTCGTGGCCGCTTTCGGTCGATATGGCGTCAATGGGGCAGCGTCTCACACACGCTCCACAGGTGTGCCTGGCGTACCATAAACACCAGGCGTGATGGTTGTCGCCGTACGGTCGCGGTGTAATCGGGAGGGGGATCTCTGCAACCACAGAGCCGAAGCGCACTGCCTTCCCCCGTCGAGTAATGAGGCCATCAGAGAGGCCGAAAGTACCGAGACCGGCAATAAACGCGGCATGGCGTTCGGACCAGTTGGACGCTATGCCGAATTTTTTCGATTTGCGATACGCAAAGTCTGGGAGTAATTCCGGCGCCACGGCAGGATATCCTGCCGTGCACAGACGTTGGGCGAGGTGCTTGCGCAGGGCACGGTTAAACTGCTCGCCATAGAAGCGTGAGGCGGCCCAGCGCCGTGAAGGGAGGGTGTCCTCCGCGCGCTGGTCTTCCCGGGTAACATCGGTCTGAGGCAGGATGTACACTATAACGCGCAGATTGGCAGCCTTAACCTTTACCGTTGGGAATGCCTGGGTATATGCTTCCAGCGGAGTCCAGAAAAATGGTCCGATCATCTTTTTCAGTTTAGAAAACAGTGGATCATCTCCTGCAGCTATTCCCATAAGGGGACTGTCCCAAACCTTTTCCTCCCCACCCGGATTCATACGGTTCTCCAGCGCGTCTTCCCAGAAGGTGTGAATAATCTCTTCAATATGCGCTGTTTTGTGTGGGAATGAATCCATTATCCGCCTCCTTCAGGAGTTTTTATCACGCTTTTTTTCTGCCATCTTCGGGTGATGCTTTTCCAGGCATTTGTCGCATATACCGTGACTCAGTTGCGCTTCTGAATGGGTGGTGATGTATTTCTCCAGTTGTACCCAGTACCCCTCATCATCGCGAATCTCCTTGCAGTGCATGCAGATGGGAATAATCCCTTTCAGGGTTTTGATCTGTGCCTGCGCCTGTTGTAACTCATTGTTTTTGCGTTTCAGGTCGCGGGCCATATTCGCGAGCTCATTCGACATCAGGGTCATTTTTTCCAGCGCTTCATTGTTGGAGAGGAGCATTTCTCCACCTAGAAGCATATATCCTTCGGGCCGGGTACGCATAATACAGCAGTTGACTCGAACCCCCTGCCGCCTTTCTGGGGCGAAATTTATCCACCCATTATAAAGTTCCGTACTCTTCTCTAAAGGGAGGATCTCTTTACTCTCAGGTGCAAGAAGATCGGGGAAATATGTACCCCTCAAGTCACGCCCCTGAAAGATGTTGTCTATGCAACATGCATTGCATTCGCAAATACGCATCTTTTCATCCAGAATAAGCACTGAAATCATGCGGGTATCCTGAATAAATTGCGCCAGATGGTTGGCGTTATCGCCTATGAATTCAGGTGAAATGTTCATGCCTTGTCAAACCTTGCGGTAATGTTGCGTAAGTCGTGTATATTGGCAGCCCAGGCGTCAGCTCCGGTTTTGCGCCACAGATCCTTGCTCTGGCTGAAAGCATTTCCCCCTACAATGATGTAGAGATCCTTCAACCCTGCTTCCGACTTGATGCTGCGTATTACCTCTTGAGCCTTGTACAGATTGAACGGCATGGTGACCGAAAGGGCAAGAAGATGGGGGTGAAAGGATTTGAGCATCTTTATAAGATCCTCTGCCGGGGTGTTGGCTCCCAGATAGCGCACCTGCCAGCCATCGTGTTCGAGCATGTCAGAAACCATCCACGCGCCGGTCTCGTGAAATTCATCCGGTGCTGCGGTTATTACCGCTCTGTTCTTAAGGGGGGCTGCGGTGATATCTACCATGCTCACCCCCGCGAGCAGGCGGCTTACTATGGATGAGGCGAGATGCTCCTGGGCTACAGATATGAACCCGCGCTCCCACAGAATTCCGATTTCGTACATGCAGGGTTGTACTATGTTGAGATAGAAATCTTCCAGATCGCCACTCGAACGTACCATGATCTCGCTGAGCCTCACAGCCTCACGGTGATCCCCTTCCAGAAGTACATTGAGAAAGTTGTTTTTCTGCGCCAGCCACTGCGGTTCAAGGGGTGGTTGGGTGGAATAATCAGCAGCACATGCCAGTTTAACGATCCCCTCATGTTGGTTCAGCATCCACGTGTACACCGTGCAGATATTCTCTGCCTCCTCAGAAGAGAGACTTGTTCGCACTGCGTGGATCCAGGCTTCAAGCTCAAGAGGGAAATAGTCGAAAAGGAACTTTTTGCTGCTGTAAACCTGATACACCCACGGGAGAGTGCGCGCCAGGAGTTCGTAATTGGCGGTACTGAACACCGAGGTCATGAATGCAGCATGGTGCTTGTGGTTTTCGTACATAACCTGGAGGGGATTGTTGCCTACAAGGGTGTTTATATCCTCGCGCCTGCTCAGGGTCGCATCCACGGAAGCGCATATCTCCGGAGTATGTTGATGGTATGCGCTGATAGCCGCAACCGGAATCTGCGGTAGTTGTTGCGCGTGTGTAACGAGAGAATCAAGAGTTAGTCCCATGGTCAGTCCTCCATGCTCTTTTTCTTATCTGAGGAGGTTGCATTTAACTCCCTGCTGCTCTGCTTTTCAGCGCTTTTGGTGTCGTCTTCTGCGTCTGCCTGATGTTCTCTTTCGGTGGCTTTCTTCCTGCACTTGCGTGGTACAATCCAGCAGAACAGTACAGCTTCTGCAAGGAGACGCAACTTTTCCAGTCCCGAGGTGTGCTCTTTCTGCGCGCTAGATTCTGGCTCCGCCTGCGTTTGAGACGCCAGGAACTCAGCAATGATCTCTTTGCTTCGTGCTGCATGTTCAGGTGCTACCATAATGGCCCTTTGGTTGAAGTGCATAATCTGAGGCCCGATATACAGCCCGCCAAAATGGTCATTCTGAACGTAAAAAGGGATCTGAGCTGCTTCAAGCAACCCCTTTACCATTACGAGTTCAATCTCATTTTCGGGTGTAAAGATTTTTTGCATAGGTCCCGCTACTCCTATACCGGCACTTCGTGGCACCAGCAAAAGCATCAAGAAAATCATCTCTTTCCATCTTGATAATACTGGTCGTTGCGGCGTTTAGCAATCTTCAGGGTGATTTTAATTTACCCAGGCAGGTGAGGAGTGGGTTAATTGGGTGTGGGTTGAGGGGGGGTGAAGAAAATCCCCCGACTCCATGCGGGTCGGGGGATGCTGGTCTTTGCTTATAGCTTGGACTGAACTTTGTTGCGCAGCTCTTCATCTACGTTCATCTGATTGGCGATGTAGTTATAGGTTTCAACGTCAATATCTGAACTATCCACTACATCGATCATCTTGTCGTTCATTTCTGCCTGCAGGGACTGGGCTTTCTCTTGATCTTCGATCCCTTCAAACTTCTTTACGTACTCGTCGCGGATCTCTCCCAGATCCTGGGCAACCTTAACAAACTGATCAATTTTTCCATCATCAATCTCCATCTCCTCAGCCCCCTGCATGGAGGCCTGACCCTGTGCCTGACCCTGTGCCTGGCTTTGTCCCTGGTCCTGCGCATAATCGGGCTGGGCGAAACCAGTGCCAGCAAAACCGGAGAGGAGTGCGAAAATAAGAGTGAGCATAAGAGCGATAGTTTTTGTGTGCATGTGTTCTCCTTTGTGCTTTGGGTTGGTGCAAAAGCGACTTGCCTTTGTTATACGGACGCAAGCATTCGCTTCTGCAGGGTTGAAATACTCTTGGTGCCAGCAGGCACCGGCGTTGTTTTGTTGTTGCGCATCTACTAATACAAGGGGCATGCCAGGAATAAAATGTTTGCCTGAAAAAAACGTAACATGCCGATTTTGAAGGCATATTTCTCAGATGTCGGGAAATCGAAAGAGATTGTATTCAAGGACAGGAGTGTGCAAAAATGAAACATGTGTCTTTTATTTGAAGAGAGGGAAGGTTTTTATGCGGCATAAATTAATCCCTGACGGGTTAAGTCTACGGATATCCCTGCTGATATTTGTGTTTCTGCCTCTCATCGCAATCCTAAGCGGAGCGGGGTTATACAGTCTGCGCTATCTCGAGTTGCATATTGAAGAGCGGATGCAGGAGGATCTGGAGTTGATAGCGCGTGCCATCCGTGGGCCATTGGAATATTCACTGGAACAGGAACGGGAGGGGAGCGTGCAACAGACGCTGGATTCCCTGTTCAGTTTAAAACGCGTTTACGGTGCGTATGTGTATGACCGCGACGGGAAACGTATCGCGGCGAGTGGCGCACGCGAACCTCAAATCGGGAGCAGCCATCTGGTAGAGCTCGCGGAAAAAGGGGATCGACTGGGGGAATATCAGGAGAGTGAGAACGTGCAGGTGTATTCCTACTTTGTGCCGCTGTCCGATCTGGCGGGGCGCAATATCGGCCTTCTCCAGCTCACGCGTGATGGGCGTGATTTCCATGAATATATTGCCGGAGTGCGCCGGCAGACGTTGTTGTTTCTGGGGCTGTTGGCGCTGGTGCTTCTCGCCACCATTGTCTTTGGGCATCATCAG
>JAWOFA010000027.1:0-3951 GCA_046482505.1 Desulfuromonadaceae bacterium
ACGCGACCGTGGTGTGCATATGAAGGCGAGCTACATCTTTTCTGCCAACGATGTGATAGCGAACCTGGGTCTTATTCTCGCTGGAGTGCTGGTAGCGTGGAGCGGATCCCCCTATCCGGATTTGATTATCGGTACCATTATTGGCATTATTGTACTCAGTGGGGCGTACCGGATTCTGAAGCTCAAATAGATTTGTAACGAATCACCTGCCAGACCAAAGGTCGACATTCCCGAGGATTTTCCAGGCGTGATCAGTGCTGTGCGTACCGGCAGTTATCGCGGCTGGAAGCCGCTCCTGCGGGACCGGGGAAAGGTAGGAGCGGCTTCCAGCCGCGATTGTTCGGAGGCTAAAGCACCTCATGGTACAAAAGTGGTGAATAGTTACATAGATTTTTACTTCGTATCACTCTCTTTTACTTCTTCTGTGCTCCTCTACCTCTACGTTTTAGAGTACACTTCATTTTTGAAGACTTGACATCCTCAACTCCAGAGCAAAAGGAGATTGCCATGCGATCAACTAAAATAGTTTGTACCATCGGGCCGGCCTCGGCTTCTGAAGAAAACCTTGAAGCCTTGATCCGTGCGGGAATGAACGTGGCGCGCCTCAATTTCTCCCACGGAGATCATGCCTCCCACCATGCGTTGATTGAGGATATCCGTCGAATTGCGGCGCGTCTGGGGGAGCCGGTAGCTATTCTGCAGGATCTGTGCGGCCCCAAAATTCGTCTGGGGATGTTGCCGGAGCAGGGGATACGTCTGAGCCAGGGAGAACTGGTGACCCTGAGCGCTTCAGATCGTGATGTTGAGGGGACCATCCCGGTGGATTATGCCCGACTGCACGAGGATGTGAGTGTCGGTGCCGCCATTATGCTCGCCGACGGTCTTATGGAGTTGCGCGTTGAAGAGATAGACGGGGTTAAGGTGGTGTGTCGTGTGATTAACGGCGGAATCGCGTATCGGCGCAAAGGGGTTAATATGCCGTGCAGCGATTTGAGTATCCCCGCTTTTACCGAAAAAGATCGAGATGATCTGCGCTTCGGTCTCGAAGAAGGGGTTGATGCCGTGGCCCTCTCGTTTGTGCGCAATGCTGCAGATCTGGATGATGTGCGCGCTATGTTGGATGCGGCGCCGTATTCTCCCAAGCTTATTGCAAAGATTGAAAAACCCCAGGCAGTTGATGCGTTTGACGCCATCCTTGCGCGCGTCGATGGGGTGATGATCGCGCGCGGTGATTTAGGCGTCGAGGTGCCGTTAGAGACCGTGCCTGTAATCCAGAAAAAGCTGATCCAGAAGGCGCGCCTGCGGGGTAAATTTACCATCACTGCGACCCAGATGCTCTCAAGTATGGTGGCGAGCCCCAGACCCACGAGGGCTGAAGCTACAGATGTTGCGAACGCCATCTACGACGGCACCGATGCCCTGATGCTCTCTGATGAAACAGCTTCGGGGGAATATCCGGTGGAGTCGGCGCAGATGCTGGATAAAATCGCGCGCGCCACAGAGCCTTATGTCCACACCACCCTGGATATGGAAACCCCGGATGTCGCGGATGAAACCGCAGTGGCGCGTGCCATCGGAAGGGCGTGTGGCTGGCTTGCCAACGATCTGAAGGCCGCCGCTATCCTCGCATATACCCAGTCAGGCTTTACCGCACGCTGTGTGGCGCGTTTCCGCCCCGGATGTGCAGTGGTGGCGATGAGTCCCGATGCGCGGGTGTGCCGCCAGCTGAACCTCATCTGGGGGGTGCGTCCGGTAAAGGTGGATTCCCTCGATAGCAGCGATGCTCTCTTCGTCACGGCGCGCCGTTGGAGTTTACGCACCAAGGTGGCGAGTCTGAGTGACTGTATCGTAGTTACTGCGGGTACACCATTGTGGCAGCCTGGTTCCACCAACCTGATCAAGGTGATCGAGCTGGATAAAGGGCTCGATGTTAAATATGACGACTGATTAAGTGGGGAGGTTTGTGGTGCAGGATAAACAGCGGGAGATATTGCTCCATGCTTTAAACGACGATGACGCCGGGGTGCGCCAGGCTGCCAGCGTGGCCCTCGAACATCTGGAGGCATGTGCCGATGTCTCCGCCCTTCAACGGGCACTGCAGAGCTCAGACCGGCGCCAGCGCGTAGCAGCCGTTTACACCCTTGAGCGTATCAACACTCCGGAAGCGGGGGCGATGCTGGTGGAGCTGTTACAGGATCAGGATCCCGATGTACGCGCAGTGGCGGTTCAGGCAGTGGGGGCGCGCCGGGATAAAAGTGCCCTTGGGGCCCTGGTTAGGTGCCTGAAAGATTCGAGCCCGGCGGTAGCAGTACATGCCGCACGTGCCCTGGCACATTTTAAGGATAAGCGCCTGGTTCCATATCTGCAGACCATGTGTCGCTCAGGCAATACCGAACTGGTGTGCGCATGTCTGGATACCCTGGGTGAAATCGGGGATTTAAGCGGTGTAGATGCCGGAGTGGATGCGGCGGCACACCCCAGCGCGGAAGTGCGCTTAAGCGCTGTGCGCATGCTGGGCCGGCTGCACTGAGCTTTTTGGTCAATGTATGCCGCTTAGAGCCACTCGTTGATGTCGATATTATACAGCAGCGGGTCCACTTCTCCGGCGATATGGGTGCTCTTGCTCTCCAACTCATGTATCCTCGGGGTTTCAAGCACATTGCCCTTGCTGTCGCGCAGAATGCGAATAGTGCCCCGTTCCAGATCTTCAACATCCCCATCCACGATCAAGCCTATTTCGTTACTCACCAGGCGTACCAGGGTACCTACCGGGTAGGTTCCCAGAATCCGGATCAGAGCATTAACGTATTCTGGATTGAGCTGAGTTCCTGTTGTCTGCTGTAACCTCTGGATTGCCACGCCGGGTGAGTTGGGATGCCGATAGGCGCGCAAAGTGGTGAGGGCATCATAGGCATCTGCGACACTGGTGATATCCACGAAGGGGTGGTTTTTCGAATTGAGGTAGATCTGTGGGTAACCTGAGCGATCATAGTACAGATGATGACCACGAATTATATCCAGTATTTCCGGCCCGATATCATCCATCTGCTCTGCTATCTCCACTCCCAGCTCAGGATGGCGCTTAATCTCTTCAAACTCCTGCGGGCTCAAAGGACCGGGTTTTTTGACAATCTCTGAGCTTATGCGCAATTTCCCCAGATCGTGCATCAGGGCTCCTACTCCGAGGGTTTGGGTGTCGTGGTAGCTTAAATTACATGCGCGTGCGATGGCGATGGCGAGAACCGAGACATTGACCGAGTGGCAGTAGGTGTAATCGTCATAGTCTTTGATCATGGTGAGAGCTAGAAAAGCGTAGGGGGCCCGGGTCAACTCACGCGTGATGTTTTCTGCAGCACCAAAAAGTTTTTCCGTCGAAGGAGTGTGGTGGTTTTCTATAAGAGCACAGGTTTCGGCCACGGTTTGAATTGCCCCGGAATACACCTTGCGCGCCTGCTGGTCGCCTCGCTCCTTCTCCCTGCTGTCAAGAACACGTATGGTGTCTATTCCGTAACGGTAGAGGGTTTTCTGAAAGTCTGCGCCTTCAAATTTGCCGCTATGTATCAGTTCAACCAGGGTCAGAGCCTGCTCCTTCTGGATAAAGGGCTGTATCTCAAAGCCTTCAATTTTTAACGAGCGCAGCAGAGAGAGCATCCCCGCTGCGGCGGAGTCGGAAGAACTGCAGAGTTGCTCATTGATGAAAAGGGTGTCGTCCAATATGCCGATTTTTATGTGCCCCTGGAGTTGTATCAGTTCCTGGAGGGCCTCCCAGTAGCGCTCCGCCAGACCCTGGCATGAGGGGTGCTGGGATGGATAGAGTCGCAGACCGCGGTAGAAGGCACTGAAGCTGTGGAGAAAATTCTGGTTCAGGTCGGCCATGGTAGGGTCACTCCTTCTGCCCGGATTGGAGTGCCTTTCTGGCACCCTTGGCAATGCTGGGGTTATGGCTGGTAC
>JAWOFA010000166.1:0-3832 GCA_046482505.1 Desulfuromonadaceae bacterium
CATGCCAATCTCAATCTCGTAATCAGCGAGGGGATGCAGGTATCGCAGCCCGGCCCCCTTTCAGAGGGAGAAACCGTAGCCATGCCCGATACCGAGATGGAGATGACTGAGGAAGAGGGCAATCTGGTAGTGATGCCCATGGGCGTCAGCATTGGTGATGTCGCGCGTGCCCTTAACTCCATCGGTGCAACCCCGCGCGATCTTATCGCAATCTTTCAGGCTATCAAAGCTGCCGGCTCCCTCCATGCCGAACTGGTCGTGATCTAGGTCTAGCAGGGGCAGGCCTAAGGGTTTGCCCCTGCTAGATTGTTATCCCTGTTTTCCAACCTTACGCGCTCTGCGGTGATATCTGTGCATGATAGCTTTTTCCATCTCAACCAGAATAAACACCGTTGAGCCGGTGAGTACCACCTTTATCCAGTCAGTAGCGCCCAGCGGCGCGGTAGCAAACAGGGCCTGCAGGGGCGGCGCATAGGTGAACAATAACTGGAAAACGACTACCACACCGACAGCATACAGCGCCATGCGATTCCCGAATAAGCCCTCACGCGAGATTACATTCCGATGCAGGTAGCGGCAGTTGAACAGGTAGAACGCTTCAAACATCACCAGGGTGTTTACCGCAATAGTGCGTGCGGTATCAATATCCGTATCCATCTCACGTTCATACAAATAGAGTCCGAATGTTCCTGCAAGGAGAATCAAAGAAACGCAGAAAATCCTCCACCCCAGAAATGCAGACACAATAGGATCCCTTGGTGGACGCGGCGGGCGTGTCATGATGTCCTTCTCCGGCGGCTCGAACGCGAGGGATAGTGCCAGGGATACCGCTGTGATCATGTTGATCCACAGAATCTGCACCGGGGTAATGGGCATCACGCGCCCCAGGGCAATAGCTGCAATAATCACAAAGGCTTCCCCTCCGTTGGTCGGGAGGATAAAGGTGATCGCCTTGCGGATATTGTCGTACACCGTGCGCCCTTCTTCCACCGCATCCACTATGGAGGCAAAATTGTCATCCGTGAGAACCATTTCGGACGCCTCTTTGGACACCTCGGTCCCTTTGAGCCCCATGGCGACCCCCACATCCGCACGTTTCAATGCCGGAGCGTCGTTTACTCCGTCGCCGGTCATGGCGGATATCTCGCCGCATTCCTGCAGGGCTCCTACGAGGCGCAACTTGTGCTCAGGGCTGGTGCGCGCAAATACGTCCACATTGCGCACCCAGGCTTCAAGGAGGGCATCATCCGCATCCTCTATCTCGGCACCGGTCACCACCCGTTCGCCGTCACCTATACCCATGTCGCGCGCAATAGCGAGGGCAGTGCGCGCGTGATCCCCGGTAATCATCTTAACCTTGATCCCCGCGGTTTTACATCGTTTGACCGCTTCAATCGCTTCAACTCGCGGCGGATCTGTGATCCCCACCAGCCCCAGCAGGGTAAAGTTGTGGATATCCTCAAAGGTGAGATTGTGCTGCTCCGGGTCTACCTTCTTCCACGCCAGAGCGAGTACGCGACGACCGTTGGCGGCGAGCTTTTCCGCTGCCTCTTGCCAGAATCCGGGTTCCAACTCCACATTATCTGAGCCGCGCGCCTGTTGTTTGCATAACTCCAGCACCCGCTCCGGCGCTCCCTTGAGGAATATATACGCATTGCCCGCATGGTCGTGGTTCAGGGTAGCCATAAAGCGATGCTCGGACTCAAACGGAATCGCATCAGTACGCCTCAGGTTGGCGTCTTCATGCTTGGCGTTAAGCCCCAGCTTCGGTCCGAGAGAGAGGAGCGCCCCTTCGGTGGGATCACCATGGATTGTCCACTGTTCGTTATCATCTTTTTCCAGGGTGGAATCGTTACACAACAACCCCACCTGTCCCAGAGTGCTGAGGAGGGGGAAGTCCTTAGCCTTGACCGCCTCACCACGGTGGAGTAACGCTCCGTGGGGGTTGTAGCCGTTCCCTTCCACCTCGAATGTCGCCTCTGCACATATCAGTTCACGTACCATCATCTCATTGCGGGTCAGGGTGCCGGTTTTATCCGAACAGATCACCGTGATAGCGCCCAGTGTTTCGACTGCAGGCAAGCGCCGGATGATGGATTTGCGCCGTGCCATGCGCTGCACCCCTATGGCAAGAGTGATGGTAATAATTGCCGGCAATCCTTCGGGGATGGCGGCAACGATCAGCCCCACCGTAGCCAGGAACATCTCCACTGCGGTGTAGTCGCGCACCAGCACTCCAAATGTAAACGCTGTTACTCCCAGAACCACCACCGCAAGGGTAAGCCAGCGTGCCAGAACATCCATCTTGCGCAATAGCGGGGTACTGATGGTTTCAACCGAGGTGAGCATTTCACTGATGCGTCCGATTTCGGTCTCTTCTCCCGTGGCCACTACCACACCTGTGGCGCGTCCGTAGGTTACTACCGTGCCGGAATAGACCATGCACAGCCGATCACCCAGGACGGCACCTTCCTCGACCGCATCGACCTGCTTTACTACCGCCTGCGACTCCCCGGTGAGGAGAGCTTCATCCACGCGCAGATCCTTGGTTTTAATCAGACGTATATCCGCTGGTACTTTGTCCCCGGCCTGAAGTAATACCAGATCTCCCGGAACCAGCTCTTCCGCGGCTATTTCGCGTCGGTGTGCGCTGCGTTCGGCATACGCCTGCAGAGACAGCATCCCGCGGATCGAGTCCAGTGCCTTTTCCGCTTTCCCTTCCTGGATAAACCCGATCAGCGCATTGATGATTACTACCCCGAGGATTACCCCAAAATCGAGCCAGTGCCCCAGCAGACCGGTTACAAGTGCCGCACCCAGGAGGGCATAAATAAGGACGTTGTGAAATTGCGCCATAAACCGCGCCAAGGCGCTGCGCCTCTGTGGTGCAGGGAGTTTGTTGGGTCCGTAGCGCTCAAGGCGCTGCTTTGCTTCCTCTTCAGACAGCCCGCCCTCCGGCACCTCCAGCAGAGTGCGCACTTCATCGATATCGAGTGCATACCAGAATTTGGAGTTCATCTCTTCAGTTTCGCTGTGTGTATTTTGCATAAGTGTTCCTTTATATTTAAGTCCATGGCAGGTGTAAGCAACTGATCCATTCGCAAAAACTCAGAGAATGGCTAACGCATCAAGTATAGTTAAACAAGGCCAGATATCAATCATATCCGCGATAGTTCCCTGAATTAAATCAACCGTCTTGTCCTCGTTCACTTCCAAAAGTAAACTTCCTCCCCTATTCTGCCGATAAGTCCAACAAAGGAAAGTTCCACGCATTATTGACCATAAGCTAGAGGATAGAGTATGAATCTGCATGTCGATCCGCGTTTGCATATGAATCAAAGCGAAACCTTCAATTCAGCTGACGCTGCATCCAAAGACGGTGAGCTCCGTAATACCGCTGGTGAATTTGAGGCCATAATGGTGCAGATGATGTTCAAATCCATGCGGTCGGAAGAGCCACCAGAAGGAGTTATCGAAACCAGCAACGCGCAGATGATCTACCGCGATATGCTTGATGGGCGCATTGCACAGGAACTTGCGCACCGTCAGAGTCTGGGGCTGGGAGAAGAGATCTACCGCAAGGTAGCGGGACTAGAAGGTGATGCCGCGTCTTCATCTGAATAATTTCTTGCACAACCCCCCACCGGGGTGGAGAATGCTCCAGGTTTTGGAGTTGTGCCAGCGGAGTATTTTAAGCTAAATATTTCCCTCTCCCGGGTCGAAGAGCAGAGTATCCAGGTAAAAAACAATCCGTGTCCCGGTGGGTAGTCCCGGCACATGTACACGCTGAACATAAATGATGCTCAAAAAGGTGATGTTATGGACATGAAAA
>JAWOFA010000089.1:0-6370 GCA_046482505.1 Desulfuromonadaceae bacterium
AGCGCGGGGCTTTGTTCTGTGGTGGATTGTGTGGTGATTTCTTCGGCATGGCGCGGGAGGTAGATGCGGAAGGTGGTGCCGCTGCCGGGTTCGCTGTAGAGGTTGATGAAGCCCTGGTTCTGTTTGACGATGCCGTACACGGTGGCGAGACCGAGGCCGGTGCCTTTGCCGGTGTCTTTGGTGGTGAAGAAGGGTTCGTAGATGTTGGCCTGGGTTTCTTTGTCCATGCCGCAGCCGTTGTCGCTGACGGCGAGCATGACGTAGTGGCCGGGCTTGAACCCCTGGTGCCGGGCGCAGTAGGTGGCATCGAATTCGACGTTGGCGGTTTCGATGGTGATTTTGCCGCTGCCGCTGATGGCGTCGCGCGCGTTGACGCAGAGGTTGGCGAGGAGCTGATCGAGTTGTACGGGGTCGATTTCGACGGGGTCGAGGTTGGTGCCGGGGCGCCAGGAGAGGTCTATCTCTTCGCCGATGAGGCGATGGAGCATCTTGAGCATCCCCTCCAGGGAGGTGTTGAGTTCAATCACTTTGGGGGCTACGGTCTGCTTGCGTGCGAAGGCGAGGAGCTGACGGGTGATGTCGGCGCTGCGGCGTGCGGCGCTGCGGATCTGTTCGAGCTTGGCATGGACGGGATGATCGGGGGTGACGCTGTTGAGGGCGAGTTCGGCGCTGCCGAGGATCACCCCGAGCATGTTGTTGTAGTCGTGGGCAACCCCGCCGGCGAGGCGCCCGATGGATTCGAGCTTCTGCGCCTGCAGGAGTTGCTGCTCGAGCTCTTTGCGTTCGGTGATGTCGACAGCTACTTCGAGGCGGACCAAACGACCGTCAAACCAGGTGATGGCCTGGTCGCGGATGTCATACCATTTTTTGTTTATTTTATTCTGAAACTCAGAATGAACCACCCCGACCGGATTACCCTCGGCATCAAGCAGATCCGCATTATTGCAGAACGAACATGCCTTGCTTTCTCCCTGCAACACCTGCCAGCATGGCTTCCCCACGACACTATCCCCGAACCTGCGGCGCAGCTCCTTATTCACGAACAGAATCTCATGGGTGCCAAAATCAGCTATATAAATGGCTGCATCCATGCTGTCCATTATGGTTTTAAGGCTCTGGTAAGACTTTTCCAGTTTTCTCTGGGCGTGGCGTTCCTCACTCTGATCCCTGAACACCAGAACCGCGCCCGCAAGGGTACCATCCGGATTTTTAATAGGAGCAGCTGTATCACTGATGGGCAATCCATCCACATCGCGGCTGACCAAAAGTGTGTTCTGATCCAGGGTCACAATTTCGCCACTTTGGAGTGCCCGTAATGCCGGGTTTGGTATATGTACCCGGGTAGCCTCATCTACCAGGTTACACACCTCATCGAGTTCCACCCCCTGGGCTTGAGACTCGCTTAAGCCACAGAGTTTCTCAGCCACGGGGTTCATCAACTCTATCCGTCCAGTCGTATCGGCCACTATAACTGCATCGCCAATAGAGCGCAGGATAGTGCTGTAGCGTTCCGCAGCGTTGAGCAATTGTTGCTGGCTTTCTCTTATCTTCGTAACAAAGCGGCGCAACACCAGGAACAGCAGCGCAGCGGTTAGGAGAACATACCCCCACCCTTTGAACGTGGAATAGAGCAGCAGTTGATCCTGCGTTTGTGCCAGCACCAGGATAAGGCGATCTGAAAAGTAGATCCAGAACAGAGCTACAATGGCATAAAGCAAAGCAACCCCAAGGGCAAAGGGGAGTTTTAAAAAGCGTGGAACCGTATGATGCTCCGGCATAACAATGTAATCATCCGCATTTATTGAGCCATTTAATCTGCATGGCCCAGGGTTGATATTCGTTTACTTCAGCATGGCCAATTTATCCCAATTGGCTGAGGGTACAAAGAAAATTTTATTTTCAAACCTGAATACCAGGTGAAAGCCTCACAGAATCGGTAAATCTCCGGGATCAAATCTGGTTAAGCGTGGTTTAACAACATCAGACACAAACCACTTATGCCCCCTTTCTGCCTGACGCTCCAGATGGTAAGATGCCATGGAATTGAAATTCTTTCTCTGATCGCCAGACTACCCGATTTTGGATAAATTTTTATGGCTGACCTTCAAACACCGCTTCTCTACGCAGTTTTCAGCACCTATTTGCTGGCCGTTCTGCTCTATATCCTCCATCTCGCGCTGCGCCGGGACAGAGTGTGGCGCAGTGCCTTCACCCTCGTTCTGGTCGGATTTGCACTGCAGAGCCTGGTTCTCGCACAACGATGGTGGCAGGGTGGCTATCTACCGGTGACCAACCTTTTTGGCACCCAGTTATTTTTCAGCTGGGCGCTGGCGGCGACCTATCTGTATTTCGAGTTGCGCTATCGTATTCACGCTGCCGGGCTCTTCGTGATGTTGTGCAACCTGCTGCTGCTCGGGAGTGTTCTGCCCCGCAGCCCCGAACTCCCGCCGCTGATTCCGGCTCTCGACACGCCTCTCTTCACCCTGCATGTTTCCCTCTCTTTTGCCGGGTATGCATTCTTTGCCATGGCCTTTTCCATGGGGGTGCTCTATCTGGTGCAAAAACGTCTGCAATCCGGGCTGTTACCCGACCTGGCGTTGCTGCGCAAACTCAATGAAGAGGCGGTATTCCTCGGCTTCAGCCTGTTTACCCTGTGCATGATTTTCGGCAGTATCTGGGCCTATGTCGCCTGGGGACATTACTTTTCCTGGAACATCAAGGGGGTCTGGTCGGCGCTCATCTGGCTCTTCTATGCCGGGATGTGCCACGCCAAGTTCATCCGCCGCTGGCAGGGTTCCGGCTATGCCGCCCTCTCGATTGTGGGCTTCGGCATAGTGTTGTTTACTTACCTCGGCATCGGTCTGCTGATGAGCAGCAACCACCCCCTCAGCTGACCGGGAGATACCATAATGACAATGAGCGCTGTGTTCGATAATAAAATATGGAAATTCCTCTGCTCCCTGAAGCTGGCCATCGTCCTCGCTTCGAGCGCCACCCTCCTTACGGTCGGCGGTTCAGTGCTTATACCTTCCAATCCGCATATTTTCGACAGTCTCGACAATATGCCCCTCGGTCTATGGCTGAGCCAGATCGCCACGCGTGAAGCGGGGCTGACATGGTGGATCCCCCTCGGCGGGATTCTGGTCACTCTGCTGGCGATCAATACCCTGTGCTGCTTTATCGACTGGCTGCGCTTTATTAAGAGTCGCTGGCGCAAATGCGGTGAATACCTGATTCACATCGGCTTTGTGCTGATCGTAGTCGCCTTTTGGTGGGGCAACCAGGCCGGTTTCCGCAGCGAGGAGAACGGGCTGCTGGTGGGGCAGAGTAAACCCATCCCGCAGCTGGGCGTACACTTGAAACTTGAAGCCTTTGAACCGGTCCTGGCTCCCAGCGGACGACCAATGGAGATGCTCAACACCTTAGCGCTCTACCAGGGAGATGAGCTCATAAAACGGGTGCAGACCCGGAGTAACCACCCGTTGATCTGGGGCGGGCTGGTGGTGATTCCAACCTCCTACGGCCAGACACTGCGTAACGGACATTATCAGCCTTACAGCATCCTCACCATCAATTACGACCCTGGTGCCAGGCTGGCATTTGCCGGTGCTATCGCTATGGGCTGTGGCGTACTGTTGACGCTGGTCTCTTTTTACCGCAAACGGACACGCGGCGACCGGCCCGATATTGTCTGAGTACAAGATTGCAAAGTAGCAGGAGTTATCCCCGAGCAAAACCCCTCGACACCGACTGCTAAATCATTGGCAATGGCCATGACCGTGAAGATTTACTTAGTATGAGCGCCTGGCGTAATTGAAGAATTGCCTACTTCACCCTACCATAAGCCGCTAAAACATCTTTCGATCCAGCCCCCGATACTGCACCGCTTCAGACAGATGCGGCTGCAGGATATGCTCCTCGCCGGCGAGATCGGCGATGGTGCGGGCTACTTTGAGGATGCGTGCATAGCTGCGAGCCGAAAGGCCGAGCCGGTCTGTCACCATCTCCAGAAGTTTATCCCCTGCGCCATCGATGGGGCAGTACGTGCGGATATGCCGCGCCTCCATCTGGCTGTTGGAGTGGATCTTCAGCTTCGAAAAGCGCTGTTGCTGTATCCCGCGCGCCGCCTCCACCCGGGCGCGGATGCTAGCGGAACTTTCCGGCTGATGCTGTTGCGAAAGCTCCTGATACGGAATCCGCGGCACTTCCACGTGCAGATCGATGCGATCCAGCAGGGGGCCGGAGAGGCGGTTGCGGTAGCGCTCCAGATTGGGGGTGGTGCAGGTACACTGATGCTGGTTGTCACCCAGATAACCGCACGGGCACGGATTCATCGCCGCCACCAGCATAAAGGTGGCAGGATAGGTCAGACTCATACTCGCGCGGCTTATGGAAACACTCCCATCTTCGAGGGGTTGGCGCAGCATTTCGAGCACGTTCTTTTTGAACTCGAAGTGGGAAAGTCAAGAGTTACCAAGCTCTTTATCCATAATTATGCTCTTAAGTTCTAATAGCCTCTCGGATCTACTTTCCCATCGACAGCGAAAGCACGGACCGCACTGTAGAAAAAATGCGCGCCATATCCTCTCCTGCCAAGACTAGACCAAATGCGGTTGGATATTCCAAAAACACTCCTGAAAGCCAGCACTCATTTCCAGCACTCATTTCCAGAAAAGGAAAACAAAGTGTTGGAAAAGAGTGCTGGGAAAACTCGTTTAAACCTGGAGTAACCAAAGCCCAAAAAAAGGATTAGTAAACCGCCAACCCCCTTCATGCTTGAATACCAATTTCTTGCCCTGCATAGAACTCAATGCTTTAGTAACCGTAGAGCCATTCGCAACTTTAGCCTTGGAAACAAATCTGGCTGATGTTACATGATCTCCACCACACTCAGATAATGCTTTAAGGATATTGAGGTAGTTTGCTGTCAAACCAGCTAAAATAACTTCATAACTCTTTCTTTCTCTCGAAAAAATCAGTTCAAGAGCTTTTGATAACTGGCTTTCATCGATTACTTCCCCCTCGTCCGTCACTGACCACAGCGCTTCGCATATCTGCTGAACATCTCCTGTGACACAATTAGTCATCTTGAAAATTTCTGGAATTAAGTTCGGCTCTGCCTGGCGTTTTCCTGCGCGGAATTTTTCTTTCAGGAATGCCTCAAAGTCCTGTTTCGACAAAGGACCAACATCCAAGGATATAGCCGACTTGAAAAAGGGTGAATCAGGGTGATTAAAGATATCATCCATGTGGTTTCTGATACTGCCAGCGAAAATATATGGCACATCTCCCTGATACTGTATCTCTCCGCGAAGTTGGGCTAAAATCGCCTTGTTGTTATCAACTTTCAAGATGTCTTGAAATTCATCAAAAAATATGACTAGGGGTTTACGCGCATGATTTTTCGAGATCAATTTAAGGATATCTGCTATCGATTCTGCATTTAGATCACTTGTTGATCCCAGACTAACAGATAGATCTCCTGTCACGGAATTTACAGAAAGGCTGGGCCGAAGATGAGCCAATGTCTTGAATACGCTCTTTTGCTCAAGCTGGACAAGGGCACGAAGTGTACGCGTACACACGTCCTCGATTGTTTTTACTTCCATCAAGTCCACCAGTAACAACTGACGTTTGTTCATTCGTTTAACAGTTTCATACACCAGAGAGGTCTTTCCTATTCTGCGCTCTCCCTGGAGCACAACGTTCTGCCCCGATTCAATAAATTGCGTCAATTCGTGGATATTTTTGCTACGACCACAAAAATCAATTCCAGATACTACTGAACCATATTTAAAAGGATTTTTTATCATAATGCCTCCGCTTATTATACTTAATAGTATTTTACCGTTTAGTATAATACTACTAAGTATAATACGCAAGGGGCTGTATTCTCAGTTAAACGTATTTTGACTAGGAAAATTACTAGGAAAATTACTAGGAAGTGTTGTTTGGTTGACATCCTCCCAGCCCTAAAGAGACCGGGATTCCTACACTGCGACGCATAAGGCATCTCCTGCGGCGTCAGTTCGGAGGGTTCCTGCTGCTGGCGGCATTGTTGCACCACTCACTTCACAGGCGAGCTGGGCATGTCCTGCCCTTTTGATGTTGATTGCCGCAACCAAGTCGGCATGTCCTGCGTGTCCACATCGGACGCAGAGAAAAACGGCTTGCGACTTACGGTTGTCGGCGCAAACGTGACCGCATTGCGGACATGTGCGACTTGTGTTGCGGGGCGGTATGGCGATGACCATTCCACCTGCCCATGCCAGCTTGTATTCGAGCTGCCGGCGAAACTCGTACCACCCCTGGTCGAGAATGGATCGGTTGAGTCCGGTTTTTTGCCGGACGTTCCGACCGGGGTTCTCCA
>JAWOFA010000108.1:0-9584 GCA_046482505.1 Desulfuromonadaceae bacterium
ACGATAGGAGAGCTTGCAGAGAAGGCAGGTATCACCCGACCAACATTGTCACGAATCTTAAATCAAAGAGGGCATAACGCTAAAATAGATAACGTGAACAAGCTTTGCGCCTTCTTTGATTGTCGGGTTGAGGATCTGCTCGAATATGTTCCTGATGATGAGATTGAGAATTCTTGAAACTCAAGGATCAATTCAAGCCGAAGGTCGTTTGAAGAGGATGAGGGAGAAGCGATTTTAGGTAATCGTTCTTGGCATGATTTTTTATCTTCTTAACCCGCTGATTTTACATGGTGGCAATTCAGAGTTAACCAAACGCTCATTTTAACCGTGACCTTTGGCCCAGGCAAAAGTGCTCAATTCGGTAGGCTAAAGGTCAAGCGGGCAAAGCGGTGGGCACGGGCTGGGCACAGAATGGGCACAGACGCAAAAAAGGGGCAGCCGCTAAGGCTAACCCCTTGAATTTATTGGCGCGCAATGCAGGATTCGAACCTGCGACCTCTAGCTCCGGAGGCTAGCGCTCTATCCAGCTGAGCTAATTGCGCATGCGGTGGTTTGTATAACGTATCCGCGCCCGAAACGCAACTGCTAATCGTTTCGCGGCTCGCGTGGACCCTTATAGGTGCAAAAAATCGGCCTCGGCATCCAACACCTCCTGCGGGATCTCTTTCCCTGCATGGCAGGCCATTTTAAGGGTGTGCAGATACATGGCTCTGGCGTGCTGTATGCCTACCTGCTCAAGAGGCTTATCACGCCCGGCGATGATATATCCCTCCCATGAGACCATGTTTCCGCCGCAGTTGCACAGCTCCACACACTTCTCCCAGGTCAGACACCAGATGTCCGGTGCCCTGTTTGACTTAACCCAGGTTTTAAAATCGGGCTCTTTCTCCTGGAACTCGTGTTCTTCCCACAGAGAGCCCTGAACTTCTTTCTGTTTCATCTATGCTTCCATCCGTATTGATTTTATCCCAAGCGCTCTAGTTTTGATGGCATCGCAAAAACGCACCAACTGCGGCGTTGCTGTAATTGTCTCGCTGCTTCGACGTACGTAAGTACGCCTCATTTTTCCACAATCACGCGCCTTGCATTTGGCGCTTTTTGCTTAGCCATCTTATGATTTTTTGCGAAAGCATCAAGGTTAGATGCTCAGTCGCTGGATTTTTTAGCGCCAAAGCAGCATCAGTTTTAAACTCGGTACAGATACCACTACCGCCATGCCCTGGTTTACAACCATCTACCATATGTTAGAATTCTAAGAAATTTACCCCTAGCGCCATGAAGTCTATAACAGAATCTTGATACTAATGGAGGTTTATTATGCGCACAAACGGTTATCCGGGCAACAGGAACGATAAACTGATTCAGGAAGAAATTCACGATCCCTACATGAAGCGGAGCAAGCCTACATCTCCTACAGTGTGCCCTGAGTGTGGAGTGGTATTCAATGATGGCAGATGGCAGTGGCAGGACAGCGTAGATTCGAAGGCAAACCAGGAATTATGTCCGGCGTGTCAGCGTATCCGTGATGGAGTCCCTGCCGGAATCCTCACCCTGAAGGGGGATTTTCTCCACGGGCACCGCAATGAAATAATGCGTTTGGTCGAAAACAAGGTCGAAATGCAGAAAGCTGACCACCCCATGAAACGGATGATGGCCCTTGAAGAGGGCGAGGATGGCAGCATTATTCTGACCTTCACTGACACCCACCTGCCAAGAGGTGTGGGCCAGGCGATTCAGAGCGCCTATGAAGGCGAACTCGAAATTCAGTACCCGGAAGACGCCCAACTTGTACGTGTATACTGGGAACGTTAACCCTACACCCCCTTCCCTTCGAACCCCCTGCTGTGCCGCTGACATATTCAGCGGCGCAGTCTATCTCAATGTATCCGTGTACTCGCCTTACCGTGCGGTGATTCTTGCAAAAGATCGCGCACTCATCTACACTCGGGCGTAAATAACGATGATGCTTTCGCAAAAAATCATAAGAAGGCTAAGCAAAAATTTCGACCTACAAGGCCTGGTGGGTTTTCAGGGACGAAGGCATACATCTGGTATGTCGAGGTCCTGAAAAAACGCCGTAACGCCGTAGGGCGGTCTTTTTGCGACGCCATTAACGATGCATCTTTTTTACATCATCAGTCGCAGCTCATCGGCACTGCTCAATAGATATTCTATGTCATTGAATGTGGGTTAAATTAATTTCTCACCCTTAGATTATGGGAGCAACTTTAGTGAATACTTCAGCAGACCAGCAGGAACTCGTTCGCGAATTTCAGCAGAAGTTAAACCAGGTTCAGGCACAGCTCGCCAAAGAGGCTCGTGAATCCCAAGAATTAATGCAGATTGAATCTTTCATTGAGCTCTTATACGAAAATGCCGTTCCGGCGGATCTTGTCGAACTAGAAGTACACGATCTGAAGGAACTATGCCTGAAAATGTTCACTCACATCAATCAGCGCAAGGGTGAACTGGGGGTTAATTTTTTCCCTATGGATCGTCAGGATCAGGGCGTCCTGGTATGTAGCTGCGATGAAGCCCCGTTTCTTCTCGACTCTCTATTGTTACTCCTGCGTCGACAGGGTCTGTGCTGGCAGGTAGTTACCCATCTGCGCCTTAAGGTTGCGCGTAACAATGGCAACATCACGTCATTCAGGGATGCGAAGCTGGAGATGGCCAACGAATCTCTTCTTATTATTCAGAGTGAGGGGCCCGCCGGCACCGAGGAGATGCTGAACAACATCCGCCAGATATTGACCGATGTTCTGCGGGTTGCCTCAGATCGGGGCGTATTACAGAAAACCCTCGAAAATCTGCAACCCGAGGCCGAAAAAGCGGGATACGGCAGCTTCTGGAATTGGCTTACTAATGAAAACTTTGTTCCCCTGTCCTACCGCCAGTTACATTTAAAAGAGCTTGACGGCGGCCCGGCTATAGAGCTGGTAGAGGGCACAGAATTGGGGATTGCGGTAGACCCGGCGCACAATCGGCTTACCTCTCCACAAAAATACACCCAGTGCGATGCCCGACTGCAGGCCTGCATCACGCAGAAGGATGCTCTGGCAGTAACCCAGAGTGGCAAACCCAGCCCTGTATGGCGCGATGAGCTGCTGACCTCTATATCTTTACGCGGCGAGGCCAATAACGGTGAAGAGATCATCCACGATATCGCAGGGCTCTATACCCAGCATTCGCGCGGCACATCGGCGCTGGACATTAAAGAGCTGCGCACCAAGGCAGAGCAGGCCCTGACCGAACTTGGCATTGCCCCGGAGAGCTATAACTACCGCAAAACCGAAGATCTGCTCTCTACCTTCCCTATCACAGAGCTCTTTTTCCTCGATAAAGAGCAACTGCAAACGATCATAAAGTCGCTGCTGTTTTTCCACCACTCGAGTGTGCGGACCGTATTGCTCGATCACGACTCGGGCCGCCTTAATCTGCTTCTGATTATACCGCGCTCCCTTAATCCCGGCGCCGACTTCTCCTCGCTAGAGACGTACATGAAACGTCTGTGCTCTGCCGAAGTATTGAGTTCACAAATTCTGCACCTTGATGCCGAGCACTTTATCGTCCAGGTGCAACTTATCGGCTCAGAGATTGACTCCAGCCCCGACCTGCCCCTGTTGAGCGATCGCCTGACCGAAAAACTGCGCAGTTGGGAACAGAAACTACGCCAGGAACTGATCCTCCTTAAGGGAAGCAAAAAGGGGATGGAGTTGTGGCAGATCTACCGCAACGCCTTCTGCGACAACTACCGCGCTCGAGTCTCTCCCAAGATGTGCATCAACGACATCAATATGCTCGAGCGTGTACGTGCAGACAAGGAAGAACATATCAATATGTGGAAGTCGCCCCATTCAGACTTGCGCTGCTTCCTGAAGTTCTACAGTACTAAACAGGACTATCTAAACGAACTCATGCCCCTGCTGGTTAATCTCGACCTGATTATCAGTGAAGAGGTTGACTACATTGTGCGTCTGCCGGAATGCAAAGCCTATATCAAGAGTTTTGGTGTCCTTAACCAACTGCCAGCCTCTGCCGACATCCTCAAACTTAAAGACAACCTGGTTGAAACCTTAAGTGCAATGCGCCAACATCGCGCAGAAAACGACTACCTAAATCGCCTGGTGGTTCACACCGGATTGGACTGGCAGCAGATAGATGTTTTCCGCGCCTATCGCAATTACTATTTCCAGCTTGGATCTCCATTTACAAAGCGTACCGTTGCATTTGCCCTCATCAACAACCCGCGTACGTCAAAAGCGCTGTACAACTATTTTGAAGCACGCTTCAAACCTGAAACAAAATGGGCTGACCCCATGGTGCGAGAGGAGGAGGCTTTATCGCCGACGCGCATGGAGTTGATCGAAAGCCTGGCTGAGGTTAGTAACGTCAACGAGGATCGCATTCTGCGCACCATGTTTAATCTTATTGATTCCACGGTGAGAACCAATTTCTTTGTGCGCCGCACGCAAAAGGACTACTTCATCTCCATGAAGATCAGTTCTATCGGCATTGCAGAGATGCCCGCCCCGCGCCCCATGTTTGAAGTGTATGTGCATAATGCCGCCATGGAAGGGATCCATCTGCGCGGGGGCAAGGTAGCCCGCGGGGGGATTCGCTGGTCTGATCGTCCGGATGATTTTCGCACTGAGGTTCTGGGGCTGATGAAAACCCAGATGACCAAAAACACCCTCATTGTTCCAGTGGGATCCAAGGGTGGGTTTGTAGTTAAGACCCCCTTTACAGAGCGTGAAGAGGGGCTTGAGCTCTCTAAGCGCGCCTACGAAACGCTGATGCGCGGACTCCTTGATCTGACCGACAACCGCAAGGACGGGGAGATTATTACCCCTGAAAATATCGTACGTTACGATGAACAGGATTCATATCTGGTTGTTGCAGCAGACAAGGGTACGGCCCATCTGTCGGATACGGCCAATGCCATCAGCGCAGAATACAACTTCTGGCTCGATGACGGCTTTGCAAGTGGCGGTTCCCAGGGATACGACCACAAGGAGCTCGGCATTACTGCACGCGGCGCATGGGTATGTGTCCAGCGCCATTTCCGCGAAATGGGAATTGACATCCAGTCTGAGCCTTTCACCGTAATGGGAATCGGCGATATGGGCGGCGACGTGTTCGGCAACGGCATGCTTTTATCCGAGCAGATAAAACTGTGTGCCGCTTTCAACCACCTGCATATCTTCCTCGATCCCAATCCGGATCCCGCCTCCAGCTTTACTGAGCGTAAGCGTCTTTTTGAACTTCCTCGCAGCAGCTGGAGTGACTACAATAAAGAGTTGATCTCTTCAGGAGGCGGGGTGTTTGAACGTCACGCTAAAGAGATACCTTTATCCCCCGAAGTACAGAAATGGCTGGGGGTGCGTCATGCTTCGGTAGACGGTGACACTCTGGTAAGGATGCTGCTTCAGGCCCCTACTGACCTGCTATGGAATGGCGGTATCGGTACCTATGTAAAACACTCCCAGGAAAGCAACACTGATGTGGGCGACCGTGCCAACGACAACGTGCGTATTGATGGCAACAAGCTCAGAGCCAGGGTTATAGGTGAAGGGGGTAACCTTGGATTCACCCAGATGGGACGTATCGAATACGCTCTTAACGGCGGGCGCATCAATACCGATGCAGTGGATAATTCGGGCGGGGTTGACTGCTCCGACCACGAAGTAAATCTCAAGATCTTCATGCAGTACCTCAAGGAACAGGGGCAGATCAAGAGTGAAGAGGAGCGCAACACCGAGCTGCAGAGCCTGACGACCGAGGTGTGTGATGCAGTACTGCATAACAACTACACCCAGAGCATGGCGCTTTCGCTGGACAAAATACGCAACAACGAAGAAGCCGAGGTATTCAGCGATCTCGCCACCCGCCTCGAAGAGATCGGCTTATTAAATTCTACAAGCGAAGCACTGCCAAAAACCAAAGATGTTCTGGCACGCAAAGAGGGCTATACCCGCCCGGAACTTGCGATCCTGCTCGCCTACAGCAAAATGAGCATGTTTAACGGCCTGCTCGCATCCGACTACCTGGACAGCGATTTTGCCCTGGAATTTCTGGGTGAATATTATCCGCAGAAGCTACATACCAACTACGCGGAGTATCTCAACGACCACCCACTGCGGCGCGAAATAATCGCCACCATGATAACCAACCACATAGTGGATCAGTCCGGGGCAACCACCTGCTTCCGTCTTGCGCGCCGTCACAACATCGAACTGATTGACATTGTGCCGCAGTACCTGACATACGATCGTATCCTGAATGGTGAAGACCTGCGCGCAAAGTTGTATGCACTGGATAACAAAATGCCCGCAGAGGAGCAGTATACCCAGTTATTAGGTCTGGAAACAGCTTTGGCTACCATGTGCGACTGGTCGCTGCGCCAGGGCGATGCCCCGGCTCCGACAAGTATCCCCAAAATACAGGAACAACTGCGCGAATACCGCACAATCCTAAGCAGTATTTTGACCCCGGCACAGTGGAAGGAGTGCCGTACTAAGACCAACGCGCTGACTGAGTACGGTCTGGATGAAGAAACCGCGATGGCATTGGTAACGCTTCCCTATCTTGATAATTTCATCCCCCTGGTCCAATTGCAGGAAAAAACCGGAGAACAACTGTACCCACTTGCAGAGACCATGGCCGAAGCGATGCAGAACTTGCAGCTGGAAAGCATACTGCAGGGATTGGAGCAGGTGCCGCTGCGCGACCGTTGGGATCGCCGCAGCAACAGGATGCTGAAAAGCAGATTCCAGCAGGAGGTTTTCAACCTCATAGAAGAGGTGATGCGCTCCTACAATGGCAACATCGACAGCCTGCTTTCGAAAAAACGGGCGGCATTTATGCGCTACAAGCGCTACATCAAAATGCTCGGCGAGGGTAGTTCCGCAACCTTCCATCCCTATATGGTGATTCTGGATCAACTGCAGAAGATGCTGCATTAGCTTAAACACATTTAACTCCAACGGAAAGAGTGACATGGCTAAACAAAAAACAGTTGTAGACATTCAGAAACTCTACACTGAAGGGACAAAGATTACCGTCCTCACCGCGTATGACTATCCTTTTGCACGCATCATGGATGAAGCCGGGATCGATATGATCCTGGTGGGGGATTCTCTCGGCAGTACTGTTGCGGGATACGATACCACCCTGCCGGTTACCATGGAGGAGATGCTCTACCACACCCGTTATGTGGTGCGTGGCAGCAACAGCGCTCTGGTTATTACCGATATGCCCTTTATGTCGTATCAGGCTGATGTTCGCGATGCGTGTATCAATGCCGGCCGTCTGATCAAGGAGGGAGGCGCACACGCAGTAAAAATTGAAGGTGGAGAGAACATAGCTGAGACCATCGCTGCGATCGTCAACATGGACGTACCCGTGGTAGGACATATCGGTCTCACCCCTCAGTCGATCCACCGTATGGGAGGCTTCAAGGTACAGGGGCGCAAGGATGAGCAGGCCAGGCAGCTTCTTGCCGATGCAAGAGCGGTAGAACAGGCCGGGGCGTTCGCCCTCACCCTCGAGGGTATCCCCGCCCCGCTGGCAAAAGAGATAACCGAGAGCATCGGTATCCCCACCATTGGCATCGGCGCCGGCGCCGATTGTTCCGGGCAGGTGCTGGTTATCCACGATATCCTCGGTCTGTGCGAAAAGTATTCGCCCAAATTTGTCAAGCGCTATGCCGATTTAACCGAAATCATCCGTACCAGTGTCGACAGCTATATCCGCGAGGTACGTGAAGGTACATTCCCGGGCGAAGAACACTGCTTTAAATAAAGCATTAAATAAGCTACAGGAGACTATTGAACATGGAAACAATCCGCCAGGTGGATGAGATGCAGCTGCGCGCCCTCGCTCTCAGAGATGCGGGAAAACGGATCGCATTTGTCCCCACCATGGGCTATCTGCACGAAGGGCATTTATCGCTCGTGCGGGCCGCACGTCAACACGGTAATGTAGTGGTGCTCTCTATCTTTGTGAATCCGACCCAGTTCGGCGCCGGAGAGGATTTTGCAAGTTACCCGCGCGACCTAACTCGAGACAGCGCCATGGCTCAAAAGGCCGGGGTAGACATCATATTCGCCCCCGAAGCTGCGGATATGTATCCAGGCGAATATGCCACCACAGTGCATGTGGAAGGGATAACCGAAACTCTGTGCGGGGCAAGCAGGCCCAGCCACTTTGACGGCGTCACCACCGTAGTAAGTAAGCTCTTCGGTATTGTTCAGCCCCATGCCGCGTTGTTCGGGATGAAGGATTTTCAGCAGCTCGCGGTAGTGCGCCGCATGACGCTGGATCTCAACATTCCGGTGGAGATTATCGGTATGCCCATTGTGCGCGAAGCCGATGGCCTTGCCATGAGTTCCCGCAACAAGTACCTGAGCCCGCAGATGCGCCAGCAGGCCCTGGCATTGTCGGAATCTATCCGCACCGCCACAGCTGCCGCACTCCAGGGTGAAACCGATGCCGAAATACTTGTAGAAGCAGTTAAAAACAGAATCAGCCGGGAACAGGATGCACGCATCGACTACGTCGACATATGCCACGACATCACCTTGGCTCCCATGACAAAAATAGATAAGCATTCCGTCCTTCTGGTGGCGGTATTTTTCGATTCCACCCGTCTAATCGATAACCACTACCTTCTTACACCCATGGACTAATGCCCACACAACTCTACAGCAGTCGCTATATCGTTCCCATTGAAGGCCCTCCCATAGAAGATGGTGCCCTGGCGGTTAAGGACGGACACATTGTAGCACTTGGCAAAAAAGCGCACCTTGAGGAGCGTTTTCCCGAAGTGCCGTACACAGATTTCGGCGATTCCATCCTGCTTCCCGCATTGGTCAATGCGCACACCCATCTGGAACTGAGTCATTTCCCGCACTGGCAGAAACAGGTACGCTCCTATACAGAGGAGGAAAAATCCACAAAAGAACAGGGCTTTACCGCCTGGATTCTCCGTCTGATTGAAATTAAAATGGCACTGGGGCGTGATCCGGAAATTTACCGCAGCGCGTGGCACACCGGTCTGCATCTTTCTCAATGTGCGGGTACCGGCTATATCGGCGATATCCTGACTACACCACAAATAAGCAACACTGCAGCTGAGCATCTACCGGGACGCGGCTATATTGAGATCATTGGACACGATCCGGCTCAGGTTCACACCCGTCTCCAACACCTGGAACACTGGGCTGAGCATGCACCACACGCCCTATGGGGTGCCTCCCCGCACGCGCCCTACACCCTGAGTCAGGACATGCTCAAACTCAGCTTCCGCACTACAAAATCGCGTCACCTGCCCAGTACCATCCATCTGGCCGAATCAGATGAAGAGGTGGAATTTCTCTCCAGTGCATCAGGTCCCATGGCTCAGGAGCTGTATCCCTTTGTACACTGGGATGAGCACTTGAATCCGCCACGGCGCATGCGCCCCCTCGAATGCCTGCAGAACGCCGGAGGATTGCGTCGGGACACCCTCCTGGTGCATGGGGTACACCTTAACAAGAGGGAAATCGAAGAGGTAGCCGCGAGTGGAGCCAGTGTTGCGTTGT
>JAWOFA010000029.1:0-5964 GCA_046482505.1 Desulfuromonadaceae bacterium
CGTCGCCAGTGTTTCACTGAACCCATGCTTCTGCGTTTGGAAGAAATCTGCCGTGAACAATGCGCCAACTGGGAGATTGAGCTGTTGGAGTTTGGCGCAGAAGCGGACCATTGCCATTTGCTCCTGGCAATGCACCCCAATATCATGCCGAGCAAATTTATCAATAGCCTGAAAACTGTCACCAGCCGCCTGCTGTCAAAAGAGTATAGTGAACATCTAAAGCAGTTTTACTGGGGAAAACCGGGAATATGGACAAGAGCCTATTGCTTGCTAACTACCGCCGGTGCGCCACTTGAAACCATAAAAAAATACATCCAAAAGCAGGAACGACCGCAAACCTAAACCGCGCTATCCATCCCCACCCAAACTTTGAGGTTCTGGATGGGGAATTCCGCGCATTTCGTTAAAAGATGGAGGAGCGGTTGTATGGTTCCCACTCCCCCCTCTTACTTTTATTTACTCAACCGTGACTGATTTGGCCAGATTGCGTGGCTGGTCTACATCAGTACCTTTGAAAACCGCAATATGGTATGCCAGAAGCTGCAACGGAATCGAGGTCAGAAGTGGCATCAGATCATCGTTGATTGTAGGAATGGTAAACAGATTTTGTGAATTATCCTGCAGAGAGGGCAGGATGCTGTCTGTTATCGTTATCAGCTGTCCTCCCCTGGATCTGACCTCTTCCATATTCGATACAACCTTGCCAAAAGTATGATTGTAAGGGGCAACGCACACCACAGGCAGATCTTCGTCAATCAGTGCGATGGGTCCATGCTTCATCTCACCGGCCGGATATCCTTCAGCATGTATATAGGATATCTCCTTGAGTTTGAGAGCCCCTTCGAGGGCAATTGGGTATTGGTTGCCGCGGCCGAGATAGAGAAAGTCACTGGTATGGATGTAGTTCCTTGCGGCGTCTTCAATCTGCGAATCGAGCTCGAGGGTCTCCTCCATTTTGCGTGGCAGGGTGAGAAGTTCCCCAATCAATTCTGCTTCTGTGTGCGGATCAATACTTTTCCGCACCTGCCCTAAGTAGAGAGTTAAGAGGAAAAGGGCAACCAACTGAGTGGTGAATGCTTTGGTGGAGGCCACACCGATCTCTGGACCGGCATGCGTATAGAGAACACCGTCACTTGCGCGCGCAATGGAGGATTCAACCACGTTGCAGATAGCGAGGACCTTACCTCCCTTATCGTGGCTTTCACGCAGCGCCGCGAGGGTATCGGCGGTCTCTCCGCTTTGACTTATCACTATGGTGAGGGTTTTTTCACTTACGAGGGGATTGCGATAGCGGAATTCGCTCGCAATATCCACTTCTACCGGAACCTTGACATGTTTTTCCAGCAGGAATTTTCCTATCAGAGCCGCGTGCCAGGATGTGCCGCATGCGACAATGTAGATACGCTCAATATTACGGAGGGTCTCCGAGGCGATACCGAGATCATTAAGAACAACTGAATCTTTGTTTTTGTGTATCCGACCGGCTATAGTGTCAGCCACAGCGCGCGGCTGTTCATGGATCTCCTTGAGCATGAAATGGCGATAACCGCCCTTTTCCGCCATCAGTGGACTCCAGGTGATAGTCTTACTCATTTTATCGACCTTGGTGCCCTCAAAGTCGATAAAAGACAACCCCTCCCTGGTGCAGACAGCAATTTCCCCATCGTGAAGGAAGATCATCTCGCGTGTATGACTGAGCATGGCGGGGATATCAGAAGCGACAAAGTGCTCGTTAACCCCCTGTCCTACAACCAGAGGGGAGCCGGATTTTGCAGCAATCATCTGGTCAGGGTATTTGTCTGATATAACTACAATCGCAAAAGCACCTTCGAGGATGTTGATCGCTTCACGCACCGCATCAGCGAAATTTGCCCCCAGTTTATGCCGCTCTTCGATAAGGTGAGCGATAACTTCGCTGTCAGTTTCAGATTTGAACTTATGCCCGGCCTCCATCAATTCGTGCTTTAGTTCGAGATGGTTTTCTATAATACCATTGTGGACAACGATGAAATTGCCCGCACGGTGGGGATGGGCGTTATCCGTCGAGGGCTTCCCGTGGGTGGCCCAACGTGTATGTCCAATTCCAAGACTGCCACTTAACGGGGTCTTCTTTAACTGCTCTTCCAGATTTACCAGTTTTCCCTTGGCTCTAACGCTATATAATTGATTATCTTCACAGGTAGCTATTCCAGCTGAATCATAGCCACGGTATTCGAGTTTTTTTAAACCGTCCAGAATGATATCTGCCGCGTTCTGCTCTCCGATATATCCAACAATGCCACACATATGGGGTTATTTCTCCAGGTTGAAGGGGGGGAAATGGATGCTGTTTCCCAGAAAATTAAGTGCGTAAGGGAGTTCGTTAAAGAATTTAACTTTTGCGTCTATTCTTCCATCCCGGAACAATTTTCTGCTCCGCGCGTGAAAGCGCCATCGAATCGGGGGGTACATCCTTGGTAATGGTAGAACCAGCCCCTATAAGACTGTTACGCCCGATGGTGACCGGGGCGACAAACTGGGTGTCACTTCCGACAAAAACCTGGTCTTCTATAGTGGTCTTGTGCTTGTTCACCCCATCGTAATTGCAGGTGATGGTGCCGCATCCGATGTTAACGTCTTCGCCGAGTTCGGCATCGCCAATGTAACTCAAGTGGCTCGCCTGGGAGCGTAGTCCGATATCTGCCTTCTTGGTTTCAACAAAGTTACCAATTTTATTGAAACCCAGCAGATTAGTACCGGGGCGCAGGTGTGCCATAGGTCCGACACTGCACTGTTGCCCCAGGGTAGATCCTTCTATGTTGCTGCCTGAACGTATAAGGCTGCGCGCGCCGATATGGCTGTCGCTGATAACGGTACCACTTTCAATGATGCAGTCTGCCTCAATGTGCGTAGTTCCGTTGAGGTGCACACCAGCCTGGATGTAGGTGTCCGCTTCAATACATACATCGGCATCAATATAGGTTGATGCAGGATCTTCCATACTCACCCCGGCGAGCATATGTGCATGATTGATCCGGGCTCTCATCTGTGCACACGCACTCGCAAGTTGCGCACGGTCGTTAACTCCCATGCTTTGCGCTACATCTTCAAGGAGGGCAGAGCTCACGCCAAGGCCTTCTCTGGCAGCGAGGGAGATAATGTCAGTGATGTAGTACTCCTGTTGGACATTGTTGTTATCCAATTTTTGCAACAGGGTGGCTACTGTCGGAGCCTCGAGGGCAAAGATTCCGGTATTGATTTCTGTTATCTGTTTCTGTTCTGCGTTTGCGTCCTTTTCTTCCACTATTGAGTGGATCATGCCATTTTCACGCACAATACGTCCGTAGCCAGAGGGCTTTTCCACTTCGGCAGTGAGGACAGAAACACAAGCGTTGTTTGAAATGTGGTTTTCTACAAGTTTTTTCAGGGTTTCGCGCTGTAGTAGAGGTACATCGGCACAGAGTAATAAGACTGTCCCGCGGAAATCGCGCAACTCCTGCCATGCAACCTGAACAGCATGTCCGGTGCCGAGTTGCTCGTGCTGATGGACAAAATCAACTCCATCAGCAGAAAATACATCCTTGACCAGATCTGCTTCGTGGCCAACAACCATAACCGTCTTGCTGGACCCTAGTTCTCTGGTCAGTTTAAGAGGATATGCTGCCATGGGATAACCGGCAATCGGCTGGAGTACCTTCGGATATTTGGAGCGCATGCGGGTTCCTTTGCCGGCGGCAAGGACAATTGCTCCCAGGTTATTGCTCTTCATTCGTAATCCCCTATAGTATATGTTAAAATCTCACTTCTAACGGAAATTAAGGATTCAGTCAAGCTCAACGCCAGTGGGGCATGTTTATGAGGGATGAACGTAAAATTGTTTCGCGCCAGCTCGATGAGGTTGAAAAGATGCTCAAAGAGTTGCGGATACAATACGAGCAGTATTTTGCCGGGGTGGAGAAGATTGCACCCATAAAGGCAAAAGATGACCTTGAACGTCAGTTGCGCCTTTTGGGGCGTAGAAAAATCGTGCAGACCGATCTGCGCTATCGTCTGAAGAATTTATCCAGCAGATTTCATTCATATAAAGGTATGTGGGAGAGGATCCAGCGCCAGATGGACGAAGGACGCTATCCTCGACATACCCAAAAAATATCTTCTGTAACGCCCCAGCATGGGAAAAAGTCTTCTTCTGCTACGGGTTCCGATCCACAAAAGCTATATAAGGATTACTTGCGCCTGTGTATGGAGTGTCAGGTTCCGGCCTCTATCGATGGTATCAATACCATGGAGACTTTTCTGCGCACTAAGGAGGAAAGTATTCGGCAACGTTATGGCAACGTACAGTGTAGTTTTGATGTGGTTAACGAAAATGGAAAGCCCAAAATCAAAGCTAAGTTAAGGCGTTGAAACACGTGAATAACAAAACAGTGAATATTGTACTAATTGCATGTCACAGCGGCACTCTTCTACAGAATACCCCCCTCGGAGTAGGAGCGCTATGTGCAGCACTCCCAAATTCCAGCTCAAGTGAAATTCTCAATCTCCCGCCTGATTTTGATATCGAACGCACATGCTGGGTAATCTCTGCCATGAAGCCTAAACTTGTGGGTTTCAGTATGTATGTGTGGAATCGTGCCAGCTTGCAGAGTCTTGCGCAATCCCTCAGACCTCTTCTCCTGGATACAGTGTTTGTTGCTGGTGGTCCCGAGATAACCTCCAATGCATCCGAGTGGGAGCAGACCTCGATTTCTAACCCGGTCTATGATGTAGTGATAAAGGGGCATGCGGAGACGAAGTTTCAGCAGATAGTGACAGAGGTTCTGGATGGGACGTTTGTGCGCCCTGATATTACTCAGATACTGTATGAAGATCAGGCACTGTTGCCCGAATCACCCTGGCTTAAGGGTGTTCTAGCGCCGCAGCGCGGGGTGTTGCTTGAAACAGCACGTGGCTGTCCTTTCCGCTGTGCATACTGTTACGATGCTCGTGGGAGTAAGTCGATAACAGAGATTCCATACTCTCGCCTGCAAAAAGAGCTGGAGTTGTTTGCAACGCACGGAGTAGAGCAGGTCTGGGTGCTGGATTCAAGCTTCAATGTGCCCTCTTCCAGGGGTAGAGATCTGCTGCGTTTGTTCCTGGAACATGCTCCGGGGCTACATTACCATCTGGAAGCAAAAGCCGAACATATTGATGCTGAAACCGCCCGGTTGCTTGCGCAGCTTTCCTGCTCGGTACAGGTCGGACTTCAGTCTGTTCACCCTCAGGTGTTGAAAAATGTCAATCGAACCCTTGATAAGCCGCGCTTCGAGGCAGGGTTGTTCGAACTGTATCAACATGGAGTTACCTACGGGATTGATCTTATCTATGGCCTTCCCGGCGATACCTATTCCGGTCTGTGTGAGAGTCTCGAGATCACCCTGGGTTTTTACCCCAATCAGATAGAACTTTTTCCTCTTGCTCTACTGCCGGGGACATTGCTGGAACAACGGCGCCATGAATATGTGATTAACGCTCTGTCTGAACCGCCGTATACTGTTACTTCCACATCGAGTATGGACACAGAAGAGTTCGCTAAAGCGGCAGTTCTGACAGCGGCGTTAAATCTTTTTTATAACACAGGACGTGCCGTAGCTTACTTCGAAGTGCTGTGCAGCGCCTGCGGTTGCAGCGGGATTGAGTTTCTCGAAGATCTTGCATCCTGGCTGATGCAGGAAGGACATATCAGTACTGATGCCCCCATGCCGGATTGGGAGGTAGAGCAGGCTTATCGGTTGCAGATTGAGTTTGTCCGCATACATTTTTCCCACCTCGAGCTAGAAAATCTCGTTCCTGCAGCGCTGGATATCATGCGTTACCACTATATGCATGCAGAAACCATGCTCGCACCTCCCCTGCTTTCACCTTCTATGCAGGACGACAATGTTGCACAAAATGAACCTGGATGCTGGACTTTAGCAGAAGGGGTACAAATGGGCGAATTTGCCT
>JAWOFA010000112.1:0-6943 GCA_046482505.1 Desulfuromonadaceae bacterium
ATTTCATCGAATTCCAATCCGGCCTGGCGTAAAGAGCGGGATACAATCTTTCTCATGGTGCTGGAGTCATCAATTACCAGAATACGCTTACCCATATGTTTTCTCCTTGTAGTATAGGTGTTAATAAATACGAAACCTAGTGTTTCAGTAATCCTTCAAGTTCTTCCAGTGCAGCTGCGGAAATTTTAACCTTTACGGGATGATCGTCGGCGAGATAGAACGCAGAAAATACAATATTCTCATCTGGAGGGGTCATGTCGTCTGTGACTATTTCGGGTAAACTCAACGAAAATGACTGATCCGGAGGCAACAGTTCCGTCATGAGGCGCCCGGTCAGGGTGTTGAGGGTTTCGGCAAGGACGTCCACGATCTGTTCATCAGTGATATCTTCTGCATCGATGGTGTACATGGTTTCCACTATCTGTTGCAGGAGTTCCTCCGCCAGGTGGAGATGGATCTCTATAACTATGGGGGACGTGACTAGCAGGCGTACCTCGCGCAGCTCATCCTCGTTGAGCGGCAACTGCTCTTCATCCACCTCTTCGGTACTTATAAAGGCCATATTTTCAAAGGTTTCTTCCACCACGCCGGAGAGTTTCTCTCCGAGTAACTGCTGTAGTTCCGCCATAAGAACAGCCTTTCTAATCTGATAGGATAGGGGCGAGGGCTTCGTTCAGCAGGGCCGGATTTACCGGCTTGCCGATGACTGCAAACGCGCCTTTTTGTTTAAGCTCTTCAGTCTTGGCCTGATTGGTAACACTCGATATCACCAGTACCGGAATATTTACAAGTTTAGGACTGGCTTTGACCCACTGAAGGAGCGTCTCTCCATCCATGCTGGGCATGTTGAGGTCGCTTACCAGAAGGTCAGGAGGATTTTTCTTCATCAGAGCAAGGGCCTCGCGACCATCCTTCGCCTCTTCAAATTCGGCTTCGGAGAAGCCTACGATTTCGAGGCAGCGTCGGATCATCATTCTTGCAGTGCCTGAGTCATCGGCTATTAAAATGCGCTTCATTCTGATTGCTCCCTGCCTTCGGAAAGCGCAGCCTGGATTATGCCTACGCTTTCATTGACTTCGAGTAGTGCCATGGCGATGTGCTCATTGGTGATATTGAAATAATCGGTATAATTTTTGTCAAGGTGGTACTGAAGTGCATCTGAAGAGTGACTTCCAGACATCATGGCGATGATGCATCCTAAATGCACGGCATAAACCAGAGGACGATATTGCTCGGGAGCCTGGTTTGGTGTGTGGTGATACTGAATCGCCATCTGCAGCGATTCGGGCAGTTCCCAGGCCTTGGCAAGCTCAAAGCCTGCTTCAGTGTGATCCATGCCGAGGATGTTGCGCTCACCCTCAAGATAGTCTTCAATATCATGGCTGTCGATATCGGCGAGTAATTCAGTTGCAGAACCGCGAAGGAAGTCACTCAGAACGGCCTTACCTATAGCGTGGAGGATTCCGGCAGTGAAAGCGAGGTCTTTGCTCAGATCCGTCTTGCAGTGGCGCGCTATCTCCCGCGCGGCAATCGCAGTGCGGAGGTCGTGCTCCCACAGCTCACCAACCGGGCCCTCATAGCCTTCGAGCTCCTTGTTGAACAATGCTTTGGCGCTGTCTTCGAGGGCGATCCCGGCGATAAGGCGTTCCCCGAGATAACTTACTGCCCGGTCAATGCTGGTTACCTGGTGCACCAGGCCATAGGCTACAGAGTTAACCGTTTTCAGTAGCCTGGCGGTGAGGGCCGAATCGCATTTGACCACTTCAATTATTTCGCTTATATCGTAGTCTTCTTTAGAAGCTATCTGTAACAGGCGCGATGCGCTGGGGGAGAGCAGGGGGATCTCCTGTATTGCCGCGAGGATATCAGCGCGCGTAGCACGTTGTTCCATGGTCTTCTCCATATCTATATCTTCCAGTCCTTGCGTCCGGGGGAGGTTATCAGGGTTTCACCCGTGGCCACCGAGACAGTAACAGTTCTGCTGTATGTCTCACCCAGATCTTCGGCTACGGCGCCGAGAGAGTACTTCCAGAGGGTCTTTTTAACTGCCAGAGCATTGCGCTTGCCGATGTTGAAGGTGTTGTTGGGATCCATTATTCGCGCGCCGCCCGCAAGCTTGACAATAAAGCCCCGTCCGCTGGGATCACACCCGAAGGTAGACATTTTTTTTAGCAATGCAGGGATGCCGGAGTCGGCAAAATACCCCGGTCTTGTTCTTACTTTATCCGGATTTATTTTAGATTCTGGCAGAGCGACATGAACCATCCCCACAGTGCGGGTTTTGGGGCACATGAGGATCACCGCCACACATGATCCCAGGGCGAAGGTTTTGACACAGTCTGCCGAGTTGTTGGTGGCGCCAAGTTCGCCAACTCCGAGAATAATATTGCCCATGGCTTCTTATTTCTCCGTTAACATGGAAATAACTTTTGCGGCGATGTTCTCCAGAGGGACAAGTTTTTCTGCACCGCCTTTTTCGTATGCGACCTTAGGCATTCCGAAGACTACGCAGCTTGCTTCATCCTGGGCAATGTTATGCGCGCCGGCGTGCTTCATAGCCAGCATACCGTCAGCTCCATCGGCACCCATGCCGGTAAGCATTACCCCGATGGCGTTGCTGCCTACGTTCTTTGCTACCGATCTCATCATAACATCTACTGAGGGGCAATGCCCACTGACCTTCTCGCCGGGGTCACAGCGAACCTGATACATTCCACCCGAGCGCACTACTTCCAACTGCTTGGCTCCTGGGGCAATAAGAATCCGCCCACTTCTGATCCGGTCTCCGGTTTCCGCCTCCTTTACCTCCATGGCACAGAGCTGGTTGAGGCGTTCGGCAAACATCTTGGTAAACCCGGGCGGCATATGCTGCACAATCACCACCCCGGGAGCGGTAGCAGGAAATTTGCACACCACCTTTTTGAGGGCTTCGGTGCCGCCGGTGGATGCACCGATAGCGATAACCTTGTCTGTTGATTCCGCCAGTGCCTGAGATGATATAGTGTCCTGTGTGCCCGGCTGAGACGGGGTTTTCCCTTTCCAGTGGGAGACGTTTGCTCCGGACGCAGCTTTGACCTTTTTACGCAGTTCGCTAAGCATGTTGTTCATCCCCTGGGCCACATTACTCGTGGGCTTGGAGACGAAATCAACAGCACCGGCTTCGAGAGCCTCAATGGTTATCTGTTTACCGCGTTGGGTCAGAGAACTGACCATGACTATGGGGAGGGGGTATTGCGGCATGAGTTTGCGCAGAAATTCCACTCCATCCATGCGGGGCATCTCAACATCCAGGGTCAAGACATCGGGACGCAGTTGCACTATCTTGTCACGGGCAATATATGGGTCAACAGCGGAGCCTACTACTTCAATCTCCGGATCCATGGATAGACCCTTGGTAAGGATCTGCCGGATAAGGGCAGAATCATCTATAACAAGTACACGGATTTTTTTGGGCATAAGAGGTTAGCTCCCTTTTTGGTACACCGCAGGCATAATATAGCGAAACAACTCGCTGTCACGCCCGAGGGTTTCGGAATGTCCGATAAAGAAGTATCCTTTCGGCTCCAGAAAACGATGAAAGCGCTGCACCAGGGCATTTCGCGTGGTCTGGTCAAAGTATATCATCACATTGCGACAGAAGATGATGTGGAACGGACGTTTAAACGGGAATGTGGTATTCATAAGATTGAAGCGCCGAAAGGTAACTTCCCGCCTGATTTTTTCGCTTACCTGCATCTGTCCGGATGGTAGTTTGGTAAAATACTTGCGCTGCAGGTTTTCCGGCAGGGATGCAACCTTGTCTGCAGGATATATCCCTTCACGTGCGGTGCTGAGAACCCGCTCCGAAATATCAGTGGCGAGCAATCCGGCATCCCAGCGAGGATATTCATTCCCCAGGCATTCGTGCATCAGCATCACCAGGGTGTATGCCTCTTCACCGGTGGAACAGCCGGCACACCAGACCCGGAGATTTTTTTCTCCACGGCTACGTATCTCTTCGCATATGTTGGGTAGCGCGGTATTCAGGTAGTAGTCAAAATGATCTTTCTCACGGTTGAAATAGGTATAGTTGGTAGAGATCAGATTTACCAGATCGCTGACCGCTTTGCCACTGGTATCTTTTTCCAGATAGCGATAGTAATCTTCAAAGGTATCAATCTTGTTGGTGCGCAGCATTTTCTGCAGTCGCCCCACAAGGAGCGAGCGTTTCTGCTCTGTGAGATTGATGCCAAAGCGGCTGTAAATCATCTGGCGCAGGGAGGCGAACTCGCTGTCGCTGATGTCCATCATGGATCCGGTTGAAGGGGTAGCGCTGGAATGTTCAGATCTCATGGAGATATGATCCCTCTCTTATTGTCCTTCGACCAGACTGCCAACATCGAGAATCAGGCAGATGTCACCATTGCCCAGTATCGTACATCCAGAGCAGCCGTGCACATTGCCGATGTATTCAGACAACCCTTTGATTACGGTTTGCTGCTGCCCCATTATTTCATCCACCTGCAGACATACATAGCGATCCTGGTGCTCGAGTACGATCAGGATCCCATCAATCAAATCGCGGCTGTCGGGCTCGACTTCGAGAAGTTCATGAAGCTTGACGACCGGTAGAAAAGCCTCACGCACACGTACTAGCTCCTGGTTATCGGGGGTGGTAGTGATCCCGTCGGCCTCAGGGCGGAAAGCTTCCTTGATAGCGAGTACCGGCACAATGCAGTGAACATCACCAACCCTGACCAGCATCCCATCGATAATCGCAAGGGTCAGTGGGATGCGCAGTTTCATTATGCTTCCCTGCCCGGGGACGCTGCTGACATCAATCTTGCCCTTGATCTTTTCCAGATTTTGCTTAACCACATCCATGCCGACCCCGCGCCCGGATACATCGGTGATCTTATCTGCGGTAGAGAACCCGGCCTGGAAGATGAGGTTGTATACATATTTGTCCGGGAGATCAGAACCATCGCCTTCAATCAGACCATTTTGGATCGCCTTGGCGAGGATTTTTTCACGGTTCAGACCGCGTCCGTCATCTTCAATGGTGATCCAGACTTCACCCTCCTCGTGGCATGCGGAGAGCTTGATGGTGCCGGTTTCACTTTTGCCCGCCGCAAGGCGCTCCTCAGGGGGCTCCAGGCCGTGATCCATGGAGTTGCGCAGCAGATGCACCAGCGGGTCGGTAATGGTTTCAATAACGGTTTTGTCGACCTCGGTCCCTTCACCGAAGAGCTTCAGCTCTACTTTTTTACCCGCTTTGGCAGAGAGGTCATGCACCAGGCGGATCATGCGGCGGAACAGGCCGGAGACGGGGATCATGCGTATGATCATCGCCATCTCCTGAAGCTCACGTACCAGTTTAGTCATCTGCTGTGCAGCTTTGTTGAAGTTCTCCAGCTCCATCCCCTCAAGGTCGGGATTGTGGATCAGCATGTTCTCCGCAATAACCATCTCACCGATCAAATTGATCAGACTGTCGAGTTTAGTAAGGTCTACGCGGATATCCTGCCGTTTTGCAGGGGTGGATGCCTTTGCTTTGCGTTCAGGTTGCGGGACTGCTTTTTTCTCTGACTTTTGCGTTTTAACGGTTTTTTCTATGTCTTCTTTTGATGCTTTGCCCATCTCTACCAGATATTCGCCCAGGGGCTTTTTCTGGATAGATAGAACGGATTCGATGTCTTCCTCTTGGACAATTCCCTGTTTTACCAGAAGTTCCCCCAGGCGCGGCGCAGGCAGCTCCTGCAGAGCATCTATATGGTGCTCCAGGTCTTCGACGTGATCCTTGCCGCCGTGACTTGCCAGACTGCTTACGCCGTCTTTTAGGGCATCAACAGCATTCAGGAGCACTTCATAGGCGTTGTCCACCCCGAAATGTCCCCCGTTTTTAATAATATCAAGGACGTTTTCAATGTTATGGCTGAGCTTTTCGAGGTTCGCATAACCGAAAAAACCGCTATTGCCCTTAAAGCTGTGGATATTGCGGAAGATCATCCCCAGTGCTTCTGTATTGCTCGAATCTTTCTCCCACTCAAGCAGCCCCTCTTCTGCGGATTCAAGCAATTCCTCGGCTTCCTGGATGTAGCGTTCCACCATCTCATCAGTGATGTCGAGGGTGAAGTCTTCTTCCTCATCCTCTGTACTCTGCTCCTGGGCAGGAGGTTCAGCGCTGCTTTCTGATTCCGGAGCCTCTTCTGCTTGCGCTTCCGAGTTGTCCACCGCATCCTGGTTCATTATGTTTTTAAGCTTCTCCACCATATCCGCTGCCTGTTCGGCCATGGCTTCATCCGAGTATGCTTCAGACACATGATCCAGCGCTTCTTTGGAGAAATCACACGACTCACACAGCAGATTCACATGCTCCGGCTTGAGTTCAAGTTTGCCGGAGCGCACCATGTCAAGAAGGTTTTCTGCAGAATGGGCAACATTGGTAATGTGGTTGAACTCTAAAAATCCGGCACTGCCTTTCATGGAGTGGAAGAGACGAAAAACGGCATTTATGGTGTCCGGATCCGCATCCTGGCCAAGCTCAATGATGGTTGGTTCCAGTTGTTCGATCATGTCCTGGCTTTCCTGGACAAAATCTACAATGATCTCTATCTGATCGCTGCTCAAATCATCGGTCATGGTTATGCTCTCTCCATAAATGCGGGTGTTGATCAAGGGTTAAGCAGAATGCGGAAGCATTGTCGTAGTTAAGTAAGATTTTTGACTGTGTTCTATCCTGCAGTAGTGGTTCCTCTTTGCAGAGTTAATCCATCTACGGTCAGATAATTAGAACAAGCGTCAACGCAAATTATTCTTTTAGGTTGCACTGCCCCCGAATTGTACGTTCTTGTTTTATTTTCAGCACATTAAATGATGAGTGATTGTAATACAAGCCATATGTTTTCTAAACACCTTTTTGTCGGAAAGTCAAAATTATGACTGCTGTGGGGCTGCCAGGTAG
>JAWOFA010000121.1:0-11281 GCA_046482505.1 Desulfuromonadaceae bacterium
GCGCAGGGAAGCAGGAATGTCCGAACTCAGGAAAGGCGCATACTCAGCCGCCGCAGCCTGAATAATAGCGCGCATTCGCTTCTGACTGACACCCTCGGTGAGAGGGTACACCGGCAGGATTGCGGCCCCCTGATCCGGCGCGGGATCAAACTCGATCTCGGGATGAAGTATCTCCCTCTGGGAGCCAAACATCCGCACCTCGCCGAAGCCGAGGATTTCGCGCCCGGGACGGTAGGTACGTTCCATCCACGCACGCTTATAATGAAACCACTTCAGCACAATCTGCCCACTGTCATCACCTACAAGAACCTCAAAAACCGCACGGGAGCGGGGCCCTCCCCGGTTTCCTGTCTTGACTTCAGCGGCACTCATAACCTGGGCACGAAAAGGGAGGCTTTCACCAGGGCGTAACTTGCCTACCGGTGTTAGGTGGCGGCGATCCTCATAGCGCACGGGAATCTGATAGAGGAGATCTTCTATGGTATGGAGCTCAAGGCGGGATAGTTTTGCGCTCAGGCGCTCCCCCACCCCTTTGAGAGTATTTAATGGGGCGAGAAGCTGTTTAGCTGCATTGGATGAATGCGCCATACCTGAATAACCTGGAATAAGACGGCAGGGTCCCAGTACGGTTCCCTGCCGAAAGGTTGCATTTAGTCAGTGGATGAGCTATCTCAGTCCTGTTTTTCAAGCAACGCGTTGAGACGTGCCAGAAGTTCCTCTGGATCGAGACCGTGATTGATTGCCCCCTGGCGCAGTGACTCGTGTTTGGAACCGGAACATTCAGCGCAGTGGAGTCCATACTCTGCCAGCAAAGCCTGAGTTTCGGGGTGAAGGCGCAGAATATCCACCATTTTGGTGTTAAAGTCGATAACTCCCATACTGATCACTTATACTCAATCTCTGTTACTTCGTACACTTTGAGCCCGGATGGAACACGAATACGCACCTCGTCATCAAGCACGTGTCCGATAAGGGCTTTGCCTACCGGCGAAGTTACCGAAATCTTGCCAAGTTTGATATCAGCTTCATCCTCACCCACAAGCTGATAGACCACTTCATTCTCGTTGTCTACATCATACAGGGTAACCGTGGCGCCAAATACTATCTTGTCGGACTGAATCTTCTTCGGGTCAATAACTTCGGCGCGGGCAATCTTGTCATTGAGCTCTTTTATGCGTGCCTCAATATGTCCCTGACGATCCTTGGCCGCATCATACTCAGCATTTTCCGACAGATCACCATGAGAGCGAGCTTCTGCAATATCTTCAACCACCTTGGGACGATCTACCCGCATTCGCTGTTTAAGTTCCTGCTGGAGTTTTTCGTACGATTCAGGAGTCATAGGAATTGAATCTGACATGTTAATTTCCTTTGTGTACTAAATTATATATGCGTTAAAAGTAATAAAGTTACGGGCAGGCTCTAAGGCCCACCCGTAACTTTACATCTACCAGATTACGCTGCCGCGCTCCACCATTTAGGCAGGACCCCTCAGGATAAATTTCGCGGCAATGCGTACTTTCTAATTTTCGCGATTAGTATACTCCTGCAATGGAGATACGTCAAGATCTTCAAGTTGCATCGCTTCAATGCCATTGATGGCTGCTTCCATCCCCGCCACGGTGGTATAATATGCAACTCCGTAGATCAACGCGGAACGGCGAATGGAGTAGGAATCCGCAATCGATTGAGCGCCAAATGTGGTGTTAAATACCACGTCGATTTCACCGTTTTTGATGATATCCACGCAGTGAGGTCTTCCCTCTTTCACCTTATTAACTTTCTCGACCTCTATCCCACTGTTGGAAAGGAAATCGGCAGTTCCACCCGTAGCTACGATGCTGAACCCGATCTCTTTAAGCTTCATAGCGAGAATACTTACTGCAGGCTTGTCACTATCCTTGACGCTCATGAATACCTTTCCCTTCAGAGGGAGGACAACCCCCGCTGCCATCTGGGCCTTGGCGAATGCGCGCCCGAAATCCTGATCAATACCCATCACCTCGCCGGTAGATTTCATCTCCGGCCCCAGAAGGGTATCCACGTCGGGAAATTTTGTAAACGGGAATACCGATTCCTTAACACTGACGTGCTCCGGAACCATATCGTGGGTTATACCGAGTTCAGCAAGGGTTTTGCCCGCCATAAGGCGTGCGGCAATCTTTGCCAGAGGGCGTCCGGTAGCTTTGGAAACAAATGGAGCGGTGCGACTGGCACGCGGATTAACTTCAATCAGGTAAATATGCATACCCTTGATGGCGAACTGAATATTCATCAGCCCAATCACCCCGAGTTCGAGTGCCAGGGCGCGGGTCTGGCGCCCGATCTCTTCTACCACATATTCAGGGATTGAATACGGCGGCAGGGAGCAAGCAGAATCTCCCGAGTGGATCCCTGCCTCTTCGATGTGTTGCATAATTCCGCCGATAATAACGTCTGTTCCGTCACACAGAGCATCTACATCAATTTCGATGGCATTCTGGAGAAACTTATCCACAAGGATGGGGTGCTCCGGCGAGGCCTGCACCGCAAAATTCATGTAGTTATGCAGCTGCTCGGAGCTGTATACAATCTCCATAGCGCGACCACCAAGAACATATGAAGGACGTACCACGACCGGGTAACCGATCTTAGTAGCAACTATCTCTGCCTCAGAAAAAGAGCGGGCAAGCCCATTGTCGGGCTGCTGTAGATCGAGCTTATACAGCAGATCCTGAAAGCGTTCGCGATCTTCGGCGCGGTCAATGGCGTCCGGACTGGTGCCGATTATGGGGACACCCGCCTGCTCCAGTTCGAGTGCGAGTTTCAGCGGTGTCTGTCCCCCGAACTGGACAATTACCCCAACGGGTTGCTCCAGATGGATAATCTCCAGCACATCCTCACTGGTAAGGGGCTCGAAATAAAGGCGATCCGAGGTATCGTAATCGGTGGAAACAGTTTCCGGATTGCAGTTGACCATGATGGTTTCATACCCATCTTCGGCCAGGGCAAAGGCTCCGTGGACGCAGCAGTAGTCAAACTCAATCCCCTGCCCGATCCGATTTGGCCCGCCGCCGAGAATTACTATCTTGTTGCGCGCACTCGGATTGGCTTCGCACTCCTGCTCGTAGGTTGAATACATGTACGGAGTAAAGGCTTCGAACTCCGCGCCACAGGTGTCTACACGTTTGTATACGGGACGCAGTTCATGTGCATGGCGCAGATCACGCACCTTGGCTTCGGTACTCTCCATCACCGTAGCAATACGGCGGTCGGAAAAGCCGAATTGCTTGGCGCGACGCAGCAGCGCGAGGCCTTCCGGCTCTGCATCTGAAACGATATTCTTCCGGGTATAAAGTTGCTCCTCCATATCGATTAATTGCTGCATATTATCGATAAACCACGGATCGATACCACTAAGCTGATAGATATCCGCGATCTTCATCCCCGCACGCAGGGCATCAGCGAGGTACCACACCCGATCCACGCTGGGTTCACGTAGTTGCCGCTGCAGCAGCTCAATCTCATGCGTACCCAAAGGGTGCCCGTACTCTTCTGGTCCTTCGAACATGCGACTTTCGAGCCCGTCTGAACCGATCTCCATGGAGCGCAGCGCCTTCTGAAAGCTTTCCTTGAAGGTGCGCCCGATAGCCATTGCCTCCCCTACTGATTTCATCTGGGTAGTAAGGATCTGATTGGTGCCGGGAAATTTTTCGAAGGTAAAGCGCGGAATCTTGGTGACCACGTAATCAATAGTAGGCTCAAACGCTGCAAACGTTTCGCGTGTTATATCGTTGGGGATTTCATCCAGGGTATATCCTACAGCGAGTTTCGCCGCTATCTTGGCAATGGGAAATCCGGTGGCTTTTGACGCCAGGGCGGACGAGCGCGATACCCGGGGATTCATCTCAATTACTACAAGTTTACCATCGTCAGGATTGACCCCGAACTGGATATTGGAACCGCCGGTTTCTACCCCTATTTCACGGATGATATCCAGGGATGCATCGCGCATAATCTGATATTCTTTATCCGTGAGAGTCTGGGCCGGGGCTACGGTGATAGAGTCACCAGTGTGCACTCCCATAGCATCGAAATTCTCGATTGAGCAGATAATAACCACGTTATCGGCGCTGTCACGCATCACCTCAAGTTCATACTCTTTCCACCCGAGGAGCGATTTATCCACCAGGATTTCATTGGTGGGGGAAGCATCAATCCCCGCCTTTGCCATCCTTTCGTACTCTTCAAGGTTATAGGCAATACCCCCGCCGGTTCCGCCCAGGGTATATGAAGGCCTGATGATGGCAGGAAATCCGATCTGTTCGATCAGATCCATCGCTTCAGCATAGCTATGCGCCAACCCCGAGGGGGGGACATCGATGCCAATGTTATCCATGGCCTGTTTGAACAGGGTGCGATCTTCCGCTTTTTCAATCGCAGGCAGTTTGGCCCCGATCAACTCAACATTGTAGTGTTCAAGGACTCCGTTACGTGCCGCTTCGATAGCTGTATTCAGGGCTGTTTGTCCACCCATAGTGGGGAGGATGGCCTGTGGACGCTCCTTAGCTATGATCTTTTCCAGGGTTGCGGCGGTCACCGGTTCAATGTAGGTACGATCGGCAAAATCGGGGTCGGTCATAATGGTTGCCGGGTTGGAATTTAGGAGAACAACCTCATATCCCTCATCCTTCAGGGCTTTGCACGCCTGGGTTCCGGAGTAGTCAAATTCACATGCCTGGCCGATAACAATGGGGCCGGCCCCTATAATAAGAATCTTGTTTATGTCTGTACGCTTAGGCATTTATATGTCCTTACCTTACATTCTGCTTGAAGTTTTTCATGGCGGTCACGAAGTTATCGAACAAATAGGTGGAATCGTGCGGTCCCGGTGAGGCCTCGGGATGATACTGTACCGAAAATGCCGGTAGGGATTTATGTTCAATACCTTCTACCGTATTGTCGTTGAGATTTATATGCGACACCACAGTATCTGAATCCAGTGACTCAGAATCCACCGCAAAGCCATGATTCTGCGAGGTAATGTATACCTCTCCCGAACTGTACTGCACCGGTTGATTGCCCCCCCGGTGACCATATTTGAGCTTGTATGTTTTGCCTCCCAGGGCAATACACAATAACTGATGCCCCAGACAGATGCCGAACATGGGCACTTTACCCAACAGTATCCGGATTGCCTCCTGAGCATAGTCAAGTGGTTGCGGATCGCCGGGGCCATTGCTCAAAAAGACCCCGTCCGGGTTCATCTCCAGCACCTGTTGGGCCGGAGTAGTTGCGGGCACCACAGTGACATCGCAGCCCAGTTGTGCCAGATGGCGGAGAATGTTGCGCTTGATGCCAAAATCATACGCCACCACCTTCATATTAGCCGGCTCGACCACGCGCGGATAACCGTGCTCGAGGGTCCAGAGCTTTTGGTCCCAATTATAGGCAGTGCCTGTTGTTACTTCCTGAACCAGGTCACGTCCTACCAGGCCGGGAGACTGGCGTGCTTTCTCTACCACGCGCTCAGGGTCAGGATCCACACTCGAGATCACCCCCACCTGCGCCCCCTTTTCGCGGATATGCCGCACCAGGGCTCGGGTATCAATTCCCTCAATTCCGACTATATTATTGTCTTTGAGGTAGTCATCCAGCGAACGGGTTGCACGCCAATTGCTCGGTGCCTGGCAGCACTCCTTGACCACAAATCCAGCCAGATATGGGCGTTTTGACTCCACATCTTCCTCGTTCACTCCGCAGTTGCCAATCTGAGGATAAGTCATGGTGACTATCTCCCCATGATAGGAGGGATCTGTGAGAATCTCTTGGTATCCACTCATACTGGTGTTAAATACCACCTCGCCGGAAACCTCGCCCTGGACTCCAATCGCCTCGCCGTGAAAGACCCTGCCATCAGCAAGGGCCAGTATTGCTTTCATATAGTTATCTACTCCCTGTATTAAATATTGACGCTACAATTTCTATATAAAACCCGGAACAGAGCTACACCTCATCGTGCATCACTTTGCCGTCGCGCAGGGTCATCACTGCCTTTCCCTTCATGCTCTGGTTTTCAAAGGGGGTATTGAAAGAGCGTGATTTTATATTGTTACGCGTTACTTCCCACGAATGTTCAAGGTTGAAAATTGCTACATCAGCAGCGGCTCCGACGGCGAGTGTTCCGCGCGGAATCCCCAGCGCTTTTGCCGCTTTGTAGCTTAAAAGAGAGATAACTTCCTGCAGGGAAAGTATCCCCTCATCCACCAGGCGCATGGCAAGGGGGAAAGCTGTTTCAATCCCGATCATACCATAGGCCGCATAGCTGAATTCCATATTCTTGTCGTCAATATGGTGCGGCGCATGGTCGGTGGCAATCGCATCTATGGTGCCATCGCGCAGCCCTTCCTTCATTGCCGCAACATCATCTGCGCTACGCAGAGGGGGGCCAACCTTGGCATTTACATCATAACCGCGGACAGCCTGTTCCGTCAGGGTGAAATGATGGGGCGTCACCTCACATGTAACCCGGACACCACGCTGTTTAGCGGCGCGGATAAGTTCCACGCTACGGCGCGAAGAGATATGGCATACATGCAGATGCGCACCGGTAAGTTCTGCGAGCATGATATCACGTGCCACACTTGCGGCCTCAGATACCCAGGGGTTGCCGGAGAGTCCGAGTTCGGTGGAAAGAGCTCCCTCGTTCATCACCCCGCCGTTTTTGATGGACTCATCTTCGGAGTGGGCAATAATGGGCATATCAAAGCCATGCGCATACTCCATGGCATGGCGCAACATCGCCCCATCTTCAACGTTTAGTCCATCATCAGAAAACCCGATACATCCCGCAAGCTTCAAGTCTCCCATCTCCACAAGTGCATCCCCTTTCTGCCCCTTTGTGATACTGCAGATGGGGAACACATTGGCAAAGCCTTCAAGTTGAGCCTTCTGAATCATGTAGCGCGTGATAGCTTTGTTGTCATTGCTCGGGTTGGTGTTGGGCATACATGCAACTGAAGTAAAACCACCCGCAACTGCCGCGCGGGTTCCGGAAACGATATCTTCTTTGTACTCAAAACCGGGGTCGCGCAGATGGACATGTATATCCACCAGCCCCGGGGTTACAACCAGGCCGCTGGCATCTATTACCTGCTCATCCGCCTCGGGCTCGATATTCTTATCTATCTGCTCAATCCGTCCTGAAGCAATACGCACATCCATTACCGCATCAATATTCTGAGCAGGATCTATAACTCTTCCATTTTTAATTGTTGTTTTCATGGCTTCCACCTTTGAATCGTGAAAAATTGCTGTATTGGGAGCGTGCACAATCCTATTCGTCATCGCTTCCACCTGTGAGCAGGTATAAAAGCGCCATTCTCACCGCCACCCCGTTTTCAACCTGATCGAGGATGACGTTCTGATTCCCGTCAGCAACGTACGAGGAAATCTCCACCCCGCGATTCAATGGTCCGGGATGCATAACAATGGCATCCGGCTTGGCCAGTTTTACATTTTCAGGATTGAGGGCAAAGAACTGGGCGTACTCTCGCTTGGTAGGCAGCAGTTTACTCCCCCCTTCACGTTCGAGTTGAATGCGCAGCATCATTACCACATCCGCATCCCTGATCGCCGCATTGATGTCGGTGTAAACCTCAGCGCCAAGCTCTTCCAACCCCGGGGGAATCATGGTGGATGGACCCGCGAGGCGAACCGTGGCCCCCATGGTTTTCAGGGCATAAAGGTTGGAGCGTGCCACACGGCTGCGTGCAATATCCCCGACAATCGCTACCGTCAATCCTTCCAGAGTTCCCTTGTGCTCCCTTATGGTCATGAGGTCGAGCAGCGACTGGCTCGGATGTTCGTGGGCTCCATCCCCGGCGTTGATCACAGAGCAGCGTCTGAGACGAGTCGCAAGATAATCAGGAGCACCGGAAGCAGGATGGCGCATTACGATCACGTCAGCATCCATCGCTTCGATATTCTTCGCCGTATCCTCCAGGGTCTCCCCTTTACTCGCAGAAGAAGAGGAGGCGGCGATATTGATGGTATCCGCCGACATTCGCTTCCCGGCAAGTTCGAAAGAGGTGCGGGTTCGGGTGCTGTTTTCGTAGAAAAGATTGATGATGGTCTTCCCCCGCAGAGTGGGAACCTTCTTGATATCGCGCTGGTTAATCTCTTTGAAGCTCTGTGCGGTATTGAGAATAAGGTCAATATCTGCGTGCGACAGAACCTTGGTGCTGGTGATGTGTTTGTGTGCAAATGCCATAGGTGTTCTCCATGCTCAGGAAATGTGTCACGTATCAGGTTTTAAGCAGTCTCACTTCATGGGCCTCTTTGCGGGTGTCAAATTCAACTTCTATCTTCTCGGAAGTGGATGTTGGGACATTGCGCCCCACATAGTCGGCGCGGATGGGCAACTCGCGATGTCCACGGTCAATCAGCACCGCAAGCTGAATATTTGCCGGTCTTCCGATATCCATAATGGCATCCATGGCAGCGCGGATGGTGCGCCCGGTATACAACACTTCATCCACGAGGATGACATTGCGGCTATCCAGCTTAAAAGGGATCTCCGTCTTCCCCACCGGACGCGGATCACGGGTACTGCCCACATCATCGCGATACATGGTGACATCAACTGCGCCGATGGGTACATCTACCTCCTCAATTTCGGCGATCTTCTGCTGAATCATGCGTGCAATATGGTCTCCACCAGTGCGAATACCCACCAGCACCATATTGTCACAACCTTTATTCTTTTCGAGCAACTGATGACTGATGCGGGTTATGGCACGATGAATCGCTTCGCTGTCCAGTAGTGTAGTGCAGGATCCGGGCATATGACCTCCAGTAAGCGTTGGTTATGAATCATTGAGAAGCAGGCTGGCCGATTTAGTAGACGCAAAGCAGGATTGAAAAGCATAAAAAAACCCGACTGTCGTAGCGACAACCAGGTGTAATTGCGGGAAAACATATCTATTTTCTGGGATATTAGCGGTTACTGCAGAATTTGAGAGATCAGCATCCAGAGTCTGCAGGTGCTGAGTAGATACAGTTATACTGAAGTGTGGAAACATGTAGCACCCCTTATCGACCTCTCTGGATCGACTTAAAAGGATTTTTCTCTATAATTCAAGCGTAGGATTTTGGTTAAACTAGCGCGCAGACACAATTGCGTCAAGAAATAAATCTGTCACCCTTTAAATTGTCAAACCTGTGACACAGTACAGTCAACCTTGAGATTAAACTTGAACCATTTAAAAACAAATGGCATATAATAACTACCCTCTAACGAAAACAATAATCCACCAATGGAGTCTATTGGAGCATGAATAACGCCCCCGGAACCGATCCTGTATATGTTAAATGCCAGCGCTGTGGAGCGCAGATCCCTGAACAGAGTGCCATTGAAGAAAATGGAGAGCTTCTGTGTGGTAAATGCCTGGTCTCAGATGTAAAGCGCGATGTTTCCAAGGCTGAAGCCAAAGCCGAAGAGCAGCGCCATCAGGAGCGTATCGCGCAGCGGGAACAGATGCACAGACAGCAGCGTCGGCGTGCGTTGCTCATTCTGGCAATCTGTGTTTCGGGATTGATTATTGCCATGGGGCTGGCCCATATGAACAGGTCCGACCCGGCACCGACCCAGAAATTAACCAGTGCAGAACACCCCGACATTGTAAAATCTATGCTGCTCATCGGAATCTATAAATATAAGAGCGAGCATGGCAATCCGCCGGAAACCCTGAAGGATCTGGTACCCGAGTATCTGAATGCGGAACTATCTGGAGCGTTGGGACTCTTTGAGTATGCGGTTGAGGGAGACGAAAACTACACGCTTAATCTCAAGAACACCCCGGCAGCAACAGGTCAACAAGATCAACACGCAACTCAGGGGGATGAATTATGAGTGCATCAAGGCATTATCGCCATAAATCTGCTCCCGCTAGAGTGAAAGGCTCCGGCTCGGTAGCGGGCTATTCCCTCATCGAGTTGCTGACGGTGATAGCTATCATCGGAATTCTCGCCACCATTGCCATCCCCACCTACCACGGCTACCGTGACAAGGCACGCATGAGCACCATATATGCGGCGCTGCGCCAGGTAAAACTGGCTCAGGAGGTATATTTTACTGACCATGGAAAGTACTTTGGGATTGAAGAAGAGGTCATTGAAGGGCCAACCAGCAAAGAAATTATTGGCTTGGATGTGGAAATACATATTCCGAATCAGCAAAGGTGGACCATCTCCTCCCAAACCACTACAGAAGAAGAAGCAACGTCTGAAAATCCTCCCAACTACTATCAGGTCTTTATTGACACAAACATGGACCGAAATCAGGACGGAAACATTGATCAGTATGTCTACTACAAAAAGGCCGATGCCGGGGGTTCCACCATTGAGGAGTCCGATTCATTCCCCTTAGTTCCCGTTGCAGTCGACTGAGGGTAAAGCGCGCTCCAATGCTGCGCGGAATTCCTCAGGCAGGCGGCACGGCTTTTTGCGGGTATAATTATAACTCACCAGCGGAGTGCTTCCCTCGGCGGTGATCTCTCCGGCACGTTCAATAGAGTAGCGCAGCTCAAACGCGGAGCGCTTTATTTCACTTACCCCCACCCAGATCTTGAGCGCATCGTTGTGGAACATCTCGGCCCTGTATTTTACGTGGGCTTCGGGCTGAATCAGGCCGCAGCCCCCAATATCCATTTCGCTGAACTCCCCCAGATGTTTGAGGTAAGCGATGCGTGCATCCTGAAAGAAGTTGAGCACGGCTGAATTGGCAACATGTCCGCCGTAATTGATATCACCGATGTGCACACGGTAGTCGATGTGAAACTCGAATCCCTGCATGGGGTCTTCCCCCTCCTCTCTGACGTTTTGCGTTTAAAGATTCAATGTTGGCACTTGGGACAAAACCAGCTGGAGCGCTGCCCGATAACCTCTTTGCGCAAAATTTCGCCGCACTCTGAACATGGTTCGTTGTCACGACCGTATACCAGAAGTTGCTGCTGAAAATAGCCGGGTTTGCCACTACCATCGACAAAATCCTGCAGCGTTGTTCCTCCTGCCTTTATCCCGGCGCGGAGTACGGAAACGATGTTGCACTGCAATTTATTCCATTCCTGAGTGCTCAAGGTTCCAGCTAGGCGCAGAGGGTGGATACGTGCAAGAAACAGCGCCTCGTTGGCGTAGATATTTCCCACTCCGACCACCACACGACTGTCCATAATAAAGTTTTTAATCGCCCTTTTGCTTCCCTCACTCTTCTTTGCAAGGTAAGAGGAAGAGAAATCGTCTC